>CBDUAB010000688.1:0-3492 GCA_965365045.1 uncultured Planctomycetales bacterium | reverse complement strand
GATGCCTCACGCATCCATCGGTGAGGCGATGGACGTACTTCAACTGCAAGACCGTTTGTTGATCTCGATTCCCGAAGTTGATTCGGTGGTAGGCAAGATCGGCCGCGTCGATAGCCCCCTCGATCCGGCCCCCATCTCGATGATCGAGACGGTCATCGCTTACAAGTCGGAGTACGTAACCGACAAGGACGGCCAGCGACTGAAGTTTCGCTACGATGAAGAAGAGGCGAAGTTCGTTCGGGACGAAGAAGGCAGATTGATCGCGGACCCTCACGGCCGACTGTTCCGTCAGTGGCGTGATCACATTCGCACTCCTGACGACATCTGGAAAGAAATCACGGCGGCCGCGGAGATTCCGGGAACAACTTCCGCACCAAAGCTGCAACCGATCGCCGCACGGATTGTCATGTTGCAAAGCGGTATGCGCGCCCCGATGGGCCTCAAGGTGAAAGGTCCTGATCTGGAAACCATCGAACGGGTGGCGTTGGAAATCGAGGGCCTTCTCAAGGAAGTCCCAACGGTCGAGGCATCGGCTGTCTTTGCCGACCGAATTGTGGGCAAGCCGTATCTGGAGATCGACATCGACCGTGACGCCATCAAGCGGTATGGCCTGCACATTCGATCGGTACAAGATGTCATTGAAGTGGCCATTGGCGGCCGTCGGATCACGACTACGGTTGAGGGGCGTGAGCGGTATCCGGTGCGAGTCCGTTACGCGCGCGAATTACGTGATGAAATCGAGACGCTCGGCCGCATCCTGGTTCCAGCACCGACGGGACAGCAAATCCCGCTCGAACAACTGGCTGAATTTCGCTACACGCGCGGGCCGCAGGTCATTAAGAGCGAAGACACTTTTTTGTTGGGCTACGTACTGTTCGACATGAAGCCAGGCAATGCCGAGGTGGACGTCGTTGAAGAGTGCCAGCGATACCTCAAGCAAAAGATCGACAGCGGTGAACTGGTCCTGCCGCCTGGCGTGAGTTACTCATTCGCCGGCAGCTACGAAAACCAGGTTCGCTCGCAGAAGACGTTGATGGTCGTCTTACCGCTCGCTCTTTTTGTCATCTTCTTGATCCTGTACTTCCAGTTTCGCTCGGCCATAACGACTTCGCTCGTGTTCAGCGGAATCTTGATCGCTTGGTCGGGCGGCTTCATTATGCTGTGGTTGTACGGGCAGACGTGGTTCATGGATTTCAATCTATTCGACACCGACATGCGGACGCTGTTCCAAGTCCACCAGATCAATCTGAGCGTCGCCGTCTGGGTGGGCTTCCTGGCTCTGTTCGGCATCGCCACCGATGACGGAGTGGTGGTTACGACTTTCCTGGACCAGAGTTTCCGCGAGCGAAGAATCACCTCCGCTCAGGAAGCCCGTGAAGCCACGCTTGCCGCCGGATTGCGCCGTGTCCGCCCATGCTTGATGACGACCGCTACAACCATTCTCGCCCTCATTCCAGTGCTCACATCTACCGGCCGCGGTTCGGATATTATGGTTCCGATGGCCATTCCCAGTTTCGGCGGCATGATGATCGAAGTCATGACGATGTTGGTCGTACCGGTGCTGTACTGCTCGGTCCAGGAATGGAAGCTCCGACTTGACATGTCCCAGGAAAACGAGGTTGAATCCACCCACATGCGCGGCTGATGCTTTCGTTAGCAAGCTTGCTCTGGAATTCAGCAAGATGTCGGAACACTAATCTTCGCTAATAGTAATGTAATGACGTCAGCAGAGTTTTTATTAGCGGAGATTAGTGCAGATTAGTGTTCCTGATTCTCTGGGGATGGAGGTCTTTGAAATATTGGGTTGCCTCGCTGTCCGGCTACTGATCAAATCCATTTTCTTCTGCAAGGCGATTCGCACCAGCCGGAGCATTGACATCGTACGACAGATATTTGCCCGCCGCGCACGAGTGGCACGCGCAGCCTTCGTAATGTGTGTATGGCAGAGGAGGTGGTGCACAATATCGGCAATTCACACGACAACCGTCATAAGAGTGATAGGCTGGCGCGCACCCCGAGGCCATCATCACTAATAAAGGTCCAAGACCGAACAACAGCTTCTTTGCGTTTGCCACTTCCTGTCTCCCCATGGACCCGCGCTGCGGCAGCCGGGTCTGATTCGTAATTTGAAAGAGTCACTCCGCGAACTGCCCATGTCATGGCTCTGACAAGAAATCGGTCTCCTCCGGCGGCGCTGCAATCGCTTCCGGCATGACTTCCATCAAACCGCCGACCACGCGTTCCAGTTGCGCCAAAGTTTGTCGCAGCGACGCTTCGAGGCGGCGATAGCTGACTTCGTAGCGGAGAAGCTGACGCCAATTGTCGATCAACGTCAAAAAGTCAACTTGGCCGACGTTGTAGGCACGGCTGGAAACCTCGAGCGTTTGTCGCGATTTGGGTAGGATGTCCTCGCGAAAAAGCGTCAGCAGCTCTTGTTGGCTTTGTGCTTGAGCGAAAAGATCGGTCGTTTTCTCGAGAGTTCCATCACGCAGCGAATCGTACTCGCGAGCGGTGGACACGGCCTTGGCTTCGGCGGAGCGTACCGATGAATCCAGACGCTTGCGATAGATCGGCAAGTTGACACCGGCCGTCAGCAGAAAAGCATCACGGCCATTGGCCACCGGGCTAATGCCGGCGCTGCTGACGTCGATCCAGGAAAAGCCCAGCGTCACATCCGGTTTGAATTCAAGTCGAGCCAAATCCGCCGCCTGCTGGTCACGCCGAATGGCGGCCAACAGTGCGTGCAGTTCTGGTCTGGCGGCCACGGCTTGTTGCTGTAGCAACTCGAGGTCGCGGGGCGCATGTTCAGGTGGCAGCCGATCAAGGGCCAGTAATTTCGTCTGCGGGGCGACGTGCAGCACGCGCGCGAGCCGCGCCTGTCCACTGGCAAGTTGCTGTCGCAGTCGGATCAATTCGCTTTCAACATTCGAGATTTCCAGCTCCGCCCGCAACACGTCCTGATAACTGGTGCCGCCTGCTATGTACCGCGTATTGGCAACGGCCCGTATGTCCCCCAACAGTTGTTGTTCGGCCTCTGTGACCGCGGTCGCTTGCTGGACAAAGTAGAGCTCGTAGTAGGCCCGCTTGACTTTTGCGACAGTCGCCAATTCGGCGGCCGCAAGTTGTGCGCGGGCGACGTTGGTTTGCGATTCCGCGACGCCGGCTCGCGTGCCAAGCTTGCCGAACCAATGCAACTTCTGGTTGGCCGATAGCATCAATTCCTGCTGGCCAGCCGCCGTTTGGACAGGCTCCGGCTGTACCGTTAGATTTAGCATGGGGTCCGGCAGGCTGGCGGCCACGGGAACCTGATGAGCGAAGGCTTCCATGCGCTTTCGCGCTGCGTGGATGTTGGGGTTTTGTCCCAACGCAAACTGAATGTACTCCTCGACGGGATGCGGACCTTCGAGGTGAGAAAAAACTGGATTGACCGCGTCGACGGCTGGTGCCGGGGCATGCCAAGCCTGCTGCACGGAGTACGAGACCTGGGCGTAC
>CBDUAB010000687.1:0-3493 GCA_965365045.1 uncultured Planctomycetales bacterium | reverse complement strand
TTTACAACTGCCCGAATGGGATGCGAATGCGGAATCGGTTTTCCACCTGTTCGTGGTGTGCACCGAAAACCGAGACGCCGTCGCGGAACAATTGCGGGCCGCGGGCGTTGACACGGGAGTGCATTACCCGATTCCCGTGCATCTACAGCCTGCATTTGCGGATTTGCATTATGGTGAAGGAAGTTTTCCTGTCGCCGAACGCCTAGCCAAACAATGCTTGAGCTTACCAATGTTTCCGGAAATGACGCACCATCAAGTTCGGTATGTTGCCGAACAGATTCGACGCATTTTCAAATCGGTGCGGATTTCACCTGCACAGTTTGAAGGTACGGGACTGGCGATTGATGCGACAGCGTTAAACGTGACGAGTTAATCCAAGCAGTTGGAAGATTCGGGCCATGTTACGTTGATTTGAGGGTTGAGTCGCGAAACGCGCTGGGTTGGAGATCATCCGTGTCGCCATCGTCCGCATCTAGCTCGTCAAGTTCGGAAAACAACCAGTCACGGTCTGCATGGCGGACGAGCTTGTTCGCGACGCCGTCCGTGAACTTGCCGGCATCACGACCGCTGCTGATCACGTAAACTAAGTCGTTCAACCTCGAATCCGTTCTGATGCTACTCATCAGCGACTCCCGCTTGTTTCTGCGCGGTGAATGCCAGTCGGCGATGGCTGAGTCCAAGCTGGCAATTTCATCGCTGAACTTCGTGAAACGAGATACGGGAATGTCATCGACGCTGTCACTCTTAAAGTCGGCATCCGCCAAGGAGATTACGGCTACTGGCGATTTAGGCAGCGGTGCGGCTGCGGCGACCGGCGTCGTACCGTGTTCGACGGTGATCGACCATCCATTGAGTGTGCCAATTTGCCTTCTGCGGTTGTCGCGGACCTCAAGTTGCCATGTACCCGCAAGGCTTTCGCCTTCGAAACTGCTGAGGTCACCTTCCGGACGGAAACTGCCGGCAAACGGAGCGGACGCCGACGTAATCACATTCTCCACGTCGTCATCAAGAATTGTGTTCTGGAAATCGTCTCCGGCATCTCCCACACCGCTGAACAACTCGACACGTGTCCCGACGGGACTGATCAAATACACCTCAAGATCGGCGTCCCGTCTATGCGAGATATCAAGTTGCACGTTGAGATCGAGAATCGTAAAGTCGTCCAAGATCTCCAACGTTGAAGTGATGGCGTTCTGGTCTGGAATGCTGATCGGCGTATCCGCGCTCGCGTAAGTTGTCGTGTCGCTCCCGCTATTGCTCAGCACCTCGCCCGTACTAGAGACGGCAGCACTGGTTAGACCATCGTTGTCGGTCGCCTGCGCAAAATAGGCCTGCGTACCGACCGCGTACCCGGCGGTCGAAACGGTGATTGCCCAGCCATCGCCGCCGGCCGTGTCGGTCCCCAGCAGCTCGTCACTGCCCAATTCTAGTGTGCCGTTGCTATTGGCATCTCGATAAAACGCCACCGAGGTGATCGTTCCGTCAGTATCCGCCACGCCCGTCGCAGTGAGTGTTACGTTGTCACCTTGCGTCACCGGGTCCGGGCTATCGGTAAGCGAATCAATGGTTGGGGCGTCCCCGTTAGATGATGATTCGTACGCTGGATCATCCGTGCTGACCGTCACGCTGTCGAACGAACTCGCCCCAGCATGCGTCATCAGGCCGAAGTTACCGTCGACCGACAGCGCGTTGAACGCATAACCGAGCACCGTCTGACCATCGAGCAAGACACTGACCGTCGTGCCCTTAATGGTTACCGTAAGCTCGTAGTCCGTTCCAGCCACGATACCCCGGTCCACCGACGCATCGATGACCAGACCGTTGCGAGCCGTGTGGTGACCAATCACAACCGCGCCAGTCACGACCGACGCCGCGGCGAACTTGAACTCGGTGGGACCGTACTGGTCGAAAATGACTCCGCCCATCGACTCGGTTCTGAATGTCGTCTCGACCCGCGCCAGATAAGGCGCGCCGATCGTCAACTTCGTCGTATTAAACGCGAGTTCCGCGCCGGCCGCTGGCGCGCCATCCAAGCGCTTGTCAGTCGCCGCGTTCGCCACTTGCCAACTGCCTGCGGACGAACCGTTGAACAGGTTTGCCACGCCGTCGCTGAAGTCATCCGTTTCTTCGAGTGTGATCTCCGGTGGAAGAATCTGCACCGCAACGTTGTCGATGCGCGCCTTTGAGTTGTCCGCTCCCAGGCCAACCAGGCCGGAATTCAGTCCCCAGGCGTAGCCATCGGAGTCGACTCTGGGTTCGAAGACATACGTGAAGACATCTTGGCTGTTTACCACCAAGGTTGCCACCGTGCCGTTCAAAGCGAGCAGCACATCGTAATCCTGGTCGGCCTTCAACTGGGAATTGGTCTGCTCAAGCTCGTGCCAGCCAACGGCATCGCGGTATCCCATCTCGAGCTTGTCGTTGGAGATGTTAATGCCAGCGTATTTGAAGTCCGTCGGACTCTGGTAGTCAAAAATGACGTAAGCGTTCGACTTGTAGCCTTTAGTCGGCTTGCCTGCGTTGATCGTCGCATGCACCTCAAAGTAGGACGGTAGGGGATCCTCGACGTGGTATACGGTGGCCGCCGTGTCGCCCAGGCTGGCCGGAGCGACTTCGATGCGACCGCCGCGTACTTCCCACGAACCAGTGTCGATAAAGAAGCCGTCTGATTTGCCGTCGTTGAAGTTGCTTCCCTGGACCACGTCGCGTGGGCCACCAGGAATATTGCCCGGCAGCGTTTCCGCGGCGGCACCGGTCTGCTCGTGGTAATCGACATCGCCTTGTTTGGTGAGCCCTAACTCGCCGTCTGGTTCGCCGTTGCGAACGGACGAATTCCCCGTATCGCTGGCCCTGGTCGGATCGGCCCCGTCGGCGGCCGAAATTTCGTACAGATATTCCATCAGGGCCGGTTGCACGGAGCGGCTTATCACGCCATGCCCCGATGAGTTGAATGGCAAGATATAACTGTTGAAGTTACCCTTCCAATCGATCAACCGGTCGCCAACCGTGTTGGCGATCAACACGTCCCGGCCAGCGCCGCCATACACGATATCGGCATATGACGTCTCCGTTCCATCCGGCGCGTCGTTCACGCCGCCACTGGTCGCCAAGTCATCGTCGCCATTCAGCAAGTCGCTACCGTAACCCCCGTAGCTACGGTCGCGTCCCGTGCCTCCCACGATCCAATCGTTGCCCAGGTCGCCAAAGAGCCGATCGTCTCCATCGCTGTAGATCAAACCGGTTAGGATTTCGACGCCTTCGCTGGCGTCGAAGTTGAGAAGGTGCTCCTGGCCGCCAACCATGTTCCGGACGAGCGGCGCGTATTCGTCGTAGGCCGCGAACTCCTCAGCTTTCAAGGCCTCATAACCCAAGACTCGGATGCCGTTGGCTAGGTAACTGCCACCTAAATCCTCCTCAATTTGGGAAAGCACGAGAGGCCGGTTATAGCCAGTCGAAACCAGCACGCCGTCGCCGCGCGCTCCGTCAGTCGTAC
>CBDUAB010000686.1:0-3499 GCA_965365045.1 uncultured Planctomycetales bacterium | reverse complement strand
AATTTCGTGGCTGGCGTGGGTGGTTTTGGGGCGTTGGCCGACGCCGTTGTCGAAACGACTTGCAAACGCATTATCACGAACGGTATTCGACCGGAATACGATATCAGCATGACTTATGGCAGTTGGCGAAGTCCATACTGTCCAGATCCGCGCAAGTTTCGCGACGTGACGCTCCGCCGATTGAACGAAGGCGCGCTGTTTTGGGTTTACATTGGACATGGACGCTTGGACAGTTTGGATCGCATTCAGGTCCCCGGTGGTGCCTTGCCTATCTTCGAAGCTAGTGACATTGGCAAGCTCAACTGCGAACACGGACTGCCCATCGCCCTGATGCTCTCCTGTTATACTGGAGCCTTTGATCATGCTCAGGAATGTTTGGGCGAAGAAATGTTGCTCGCGCCGCGCGGTCCCATTGCGGTAATCGCCGGGTCACGTGTGACAATGCCGTATGCGATGGCGGTGCTCGGGACAGGAATGCTCGATGGCTTTTTTGGCGGAAATTGCGCGACAGTCGGTGAATTGTTTCTGCACGGCAAGCGGCACCTAGCGACCAGCAAAAGTGATCCTATTATCAGCCGCAAGCTGCTTGATTCGTTGGCGCGCGTCATTCATCCCACAAAGGAAGATGTGGACGCCGAGCGATTGGAACATTTATTACTTTTTAATCTTATTGGCGATCCGCTGCTACGAATTCCGTATCCACACGCCATTCACGTAAACGCTCCTCCGCGTGTCACCGCGGGGACGTCGATTCTGGTCGAAGGGCAGTCGCCAATTTCCGGTGATGCGGTCGTCGAGCTGGTCTGCCGCCCCGATCGCATGCGGTTACGTACTGGGCGGCGACTACGCTATGATGATTCAGAAGAGGCTTTGGCGCGAATGAGTCGAGTCTACGAATTTGCGAATGAGCGACGTTGGAATTCGCGGCAAGTCCAGGTTACCGGCGGGCGTTTTCACGTGCGTCTTCCGGTCCCAAACGAGGCTCAGGGGCCGTGCCACGTACGGATCATGGTCCAAGGGCAAAACGAGTTCGCACTTGGCGCGAGCAATATCTACATCCAGCCGCCGGTGGTTGCTGCCGAGGCGGCCAAGTAAAGGGAGTTAAGCAACGGGGGCGATATGAGCGAATTACGAACCGAACACGACTCGATGGGCAAGGTGCAAGTTCCAGCAAAGGCTTACTATGGCGCACAGACGCAGCGCGCCGTCGAGAATTTCCCTATCTCCGGCTGGCCATTACCGGCCCCGCTTATTCACGCCATGGGATTGGTAAAGTTAGCTTGTGCCGCCGCCAACCGCGACCTGGAACGACTAGCCGGAGCCGGCAAAAACACGTTGAGCGCCGAGCAAATTGATTCACTGATGGCCGCCTGTCGCGAAGTTGCCGACGGCAAACTGGATGATCAATTTCCGATCGACGTATTTCAGACCGGTTCTGGCACGTCGAGCAATATGAACATCAACGAAGTGATCGCGAACCGAGCCATTGAGTTGGATGGCGGTGATCGATTTCAGACGAAAAAGTCAATTCATCCGAACGACCACGTCAATATGGGGCAAAGCACCAATGATACTTTCCCCACCGCAATCCATGTGGCCGTCGCTTGTCACATCACGAACCGGTTGATTCCCGCTCTAGAGCGGCTCGGACAAAGCTTGGCGGACAAGGCCACTGCCTGGGACAAAATCATCAAAATCGGCCGCACTCACCTCATGGACGCGACACCACTGCGGCTGGGACAAGAATTCGGTGGATTCGCCCGTCAGCTCGAATTGTCCGTCGAGCGGGCTCAAGATGCGCGGAAGGAAGTGCTGGAACTGCCGGTCGGCGGCACGGCCGTTGGTTCGGGCATTAATACACATCCGGAATTTGGTAAGCGAGTCAGCGAGATTTTGGCGAAAGAGACAGGAATCGCTTTCATGGAAGCCGCTAATCATTTCGAAGCAAACGCGCAGCGCGATGGTTTGGTGGCGTGTCACGGTCAGTTGCGGGCGATCGCGGCAACATTATTCAATGTGTCCAACAACATTCGTTGGCTCGGATCCGGTCCCCGCTGTGGTTTTTATGAGGTGAGTCTGCCCAGTCGCCAGCCGGGCAGTTCGATCATGCCGGGCAAGGTAAACCCGGTGATGTGCGAGAGTATGATGCAGGTCGCCGCCCGAGTGATGGGGAACGATCAAGTGGTGGCTTTCAGCGGTGCGACGGGCGGGCAATTTCAATTGAATATAATGATGCCGGTTATGGGGCAAACCACGCTCGAGAGTATCGAACTGATGGCATCCGTATGCGAGGCGTTTGTTGGTTTTTGCGTGGCCGGGCTGGAGGCCAACAGAGAACGCTGCGAAGCCGCTGTGGAACAGAGTTTATCAATGGCAACAAGTTTAAATCCGTATATTGGGTACGATCGAGCCGCGAAATTGGCCAAAGAGGCTTTCGCCAGTGGGCAGACGATTCGGGCGTTGTGCCGCGAGCAAGGGGTTATGGATGAAGACCAACTAAAAGAGGCGCTCGATCCCTGGCGAATGACCGAACCGCAGGGTTGAACGAACCGCAGGATCGAAAGGGCTCTTTGGGCCTTTTTCGCACCGTGACACAAACTTCAACGAATCCACACAAAAAAATCGCCACAAATGCTTGAATTTGGCTTTCGCATATGACGAATTCGATTAAGATGCACTGACGGTTCACCGATATTGACGCTTCGTAGGTTCAAGCGTCTTTCTTACGGTCTTGCTGTGGACGGAACAGCCATGGCAGCACACGCCACAATCTGGTGTGGCATCCTATTATTCATGATTTTTTCGTAGGTAGAGAAATGAGTTTGTCACAGGTCCGCAACATCGGGATTTCAGCACACATCGACTCGGGCAAGACGACCCTGAGCGAAAGAATCCTATTCTATTCCGGACGCATTCACCGCATGCAAGAAGTGCATGGCGGGGGCGGCGCCACGATGGACCACATGGACCTTGAAAAAGAGCGTGGCATAACGATCACCAGCGCCGCGACCAGCCTCAAGTGGAAAGACCATGAGATTAACTTGATCGACACCCCCGGCCACGTTGACTTTACGGTCGAGGTCGAACGCAGCCTCCGCGTACTGGACGGTGCGATTTTAGTACTTTGCGCCGTGGGTGGCGTGCAGTCACAGTCGATCACGGTTGACCGTCAGATGAAGCGTTACCATGTTCCTCGTCTGGCATTCATTAACAAAATGGATCGCACCGGTGCCGATGCCGTCGGTGTCACGCAACAGATACGCGACAAACTACACATCGACGCAATCCTCACGCACCTACCGATCGGTGTCGGCGAGAGCTTTGTCGGAATCGTTGACCTCATTACCATGAAGGCTGTCTACTTCGACGGCGACACGGGAGAGGTTTTGCGTTACGAAGAGATTCCCACCGAGATGCAAGCCGAAGCCGACGAAGCTCGGCGCATGATGCTCGAGTCACTTTCGATGTACAGTGACGAGCTCATGGAAGATCGGAAGAG
>CBDUAB010000685.1:0-3500 GCA_965365045.1 uncultured Planctomycetales bacterium | reverse complement strand
GGCAGTGACACCGGAGAGGAAGTCGCCGGCCAAGGCACCGACACATTTGACTTACGAGGATTGGAGCTGACCAACAACTCGCAGTATGACACAACGTTTCTGGACTTGTCGGCCACTTATCAGCAATGGGTCTACTACGCATACAACGGCGAACATTTCAAATTGACGCTTAGCGACGGCGAAGCCATCGAAAAAGTCTACGGGACCGATGTCGCCGATTACCTGTATGGCAATGGCCAAGTCAATCGGTTGTATGGTTATGACGGCAATGACGTGCTGCTGGGACGCGGCGGCAACGATTATCTCTACGGGCACGCCGATAATGATTACTTGAGAGGCGATCAAGGATCAGACCGACTCTACGGTAGTAGTGGCGACGACCTGATGTTCGGTGACGAGTATAACTCGGACGTTTCCATCGCCTGGTGGCAGACTCAATCCGAGAACGCACTGGACCTCGATGCGTATGTCTCCAAGCTGCGAGAACGAGTTGGCGACATCGAGAATCTGGATGGATTCTCAGCGGATGTCGAGTCCCATGAAGACCCAAACGAATTCGGCAACCGCGATTATATCTATGGAAGCTACGGAAACGACGTGGCGTATGGCGGCAGTGGTAATGATTACATCCGCGGCGAACAAGATGACGATGTGTTGCTCGGTGGCCTTGGCGACGACGATTTGTACGGCGACTCGACCTACGAGCGATCAACTGATGGTCACGATCAAATATTCGGCGGCTCCGGTGTCGATGACTTGTTCGGCATGGGTGGCGACGATGTCCTGATGGGCGGCGATGGCGCGGACAACCTAAGCGGCGGAACTGACAACGACTTCCTCGTGGGCGGTCTCGATGGTGACGTCGACAGTTTAACCGGTGGCGATGGTGTGGACCGCTTCATGCGGTACTACGAGCCCGGTTACGTCACCATTCGCGGATACACATTCTACACGTGGGTTTCCGCCGAAACGGAAAACGAAACGGACTACGATTCGTCCGAGGGCGATTGGATCGCCTACTACTACGTATAGTCCCGGTTTTTACTAGGTTTGATTGGGCGCCCGTTGCCAGTGCACGGGCGTCTTTTCGTTGAGTTTACGGCAGCCTCCATCATTTCGTCTCGCTGTAACGATGTCCGCGTACTCGGTCAGAGAATTGTGTCAAAAAGTCGTGGGACGAAATACAACTCACAAATCGACTTTGTAAGACGCATGTGACCCGCAGTCCGTTGGGCGCAACCCGCACAGGCATCGGCCGACGCGCGAAAATTCTCGGTCGCGAGTCTTTTTCGGATTTTCTTCTTGCATACCGATGAGGTCGTGCTTCACGATGTGCGATATTTTGTGTGCAGCCTCGACCCTGCAAACGTTACCGCAGCCGACTTGCTACAATACGTGCGCCAACACTGGCGGATAGAGAACAGTCTGCACTTAATAAAGGACCGCTGGTGGGACGAGGATCGGCACTACACGCGGCGGCCAGGGCTTTCTGCCTGCATGGCGGCTATCAACAACGCCGCACTCTCAATTCACCGATTGAAGTCAGATCCAAACATACCAGTCAGGGCCGCTGCCGATTACATCGCCTGGGACCCAAACATTGGCCTCACATTGCTCGATTCCTGACTTTGCAGTTCTCCTGGGCCATGTTCCTCAATGTCGTGACGATGATGGCCAACATTGTTAATATAATGAGTTCATGCTGGACAAGTTCGCGTGACACACGCAACTAAACCAACAGCCGCTAACCATCTTGATTCACAACATGAGAAGACAACACAAAGTACGGCTACGTCGTGCTGCCTTAATAGTTTCCGCAATCATGCTCTTGATGATCTGTGCAACCAAATCACTGGCTGCCCTATCAGATCCACGCGGCCTCGCTGGCAACGTACTTTGGCTTGATGGGAGCGACGTGGACGGCGACTTTCAAATTGGTGGAGCGTTTCTCAACGGCACCACATGGGTCGATAAGTCCTCCTCGCAAAACGCGCATGCCTCTCAGGGTACCGGTTCGGCCCAACCGAGTATTGTCGATGCTGCGTTCAATGGACTGTCGGTCGTGGAGTTTGACGGTAACGATTTTATGGACGTGGACAGTGCGGCGTTTGGGATGCTACGCAACGTCGAAAGCGCGACGATGATCGGAGTGCTGACAACGGAACTCAGTGCATCGAATCGTGGCATGCGTGCCCTCATGGTCTCGTCGGGTACAAACTCCGCCGGAACGCGAGCGGGCATCAATCTATTCGACAGCTTTGGAACCAGCATTGGAGGTTCCGGCGATTTTGGACTGGCCGGGCGTCGGCTGGATTCCGATGGTTTTCAACGAATTGCAGGGGGCGATGTTGTAGCCGGTGAGTTGTCCACGATGGCGGGCATCTTTAACTATCAGGATGGAGAACTTTCGCTGTTCGTCAACGGCGAGGAACAGACACATGTCGACAGTTTCCAAACACCCGGCTCGACGAGCGATACAGATAGCCTCAACATTCGCCTCGGTGCCGATGCAGTGCTTGGCAACCCAAGAGGTTTCTTCGACGGTCAGATTGCGGAACTGATTGTCTATGATCGGGCGCTGACAGACACCGAACTAGCGGATGTCGAATCTTACATCACCGACAAATGGCTGAGAAATGGTCCAGACTGTGACTTTGATGGCAGCGGAGCATGCGATCTCGCCGACCTCGATGAGTTTATTTATACGGGCCTGAGTTCCGGTGATTCCAAGTACGATCTCAATGGTTCGGGCAGCGTCGACCTCGACGACCGCGATGCGCTGCTGGTTGAAATTGGGTCTTTGCCCGGTGATGCAAACGGCGATGGTATCACCAACTCAGTTGACCTCAATGCTCTCGGCGTGAACTGGCAACAAGATGGCTTGACCTCTTGGTCGCAAGGTGATTTTGACGGCAACGGGATCGCCAATTCTGTGGAGTTGAACCTCCTTGGTGTTAACTGGCAAAAGACGGCGGCAGAGTTTGCTGGTGAAATAGCTGCGGCAGCCGTCCCTGAACCAAACTCGATTGGCTTGCTGCTCTCAATGGTGGGTTTGCTGGGATTCCGGCGTGCTCCCAAGCGATGAGATTCGCTTTGAGTTGGGCGACTTGTTTTGGCTGGGTCGCTGAGAGTTCGTGCTGTTCCTCTTTGTCATTCGCGATGTTGAAGAGATCGAGGCGACCGCTGCGGTAGGCGAGTAGTTTCCAGTCGCCGTGACGAACGGATGCGTAGAGGTCTTCATAAGCACGGTAGCCGTAGATTGGCTTGCGGCGTTTCGAGCTGCGTTCGGTCACATCGACCGAACGCATTTTTTGACTCTGTTTCGTGCGTTCGAAGGCGCACGCCGACGCAGGCAACCGCATCTGGCGCGCGTAGGTGGCATCGTGAAACTCAAGAAAATTTTCCAAATCGAGATCCATGTCGACGCTCACCCCGGCGTTTTCTGCTTTTCGTATGCTTCGCCTCACATGGGAGCGCATTTCTGACCACACTTGGGTTGG
>CBDUAB010000684.1:0-3506 GCA_965365045.1 uncultured Planctomycetales bacterium | reverse complement strand
AACGCGCAAAAACAACGCCATGGCCGAGCCTGCCAAGGCACCAATTGCGTTCGTACGGCGGCAGTAGAGGCCCAAGACAAGTTGTGGGAAAAGAACGACGTATACCAAGTCAGCACACAAATACCACAAAGCGTACACGCTTCGCACTTGGATGGCCAACATGGTAGCCGCGACTCCCAGCACGACGATCGTTGCGCGAACTACCCGTCGCTGCGTTGCTTCGGATGGTGTTCGACTCAGCAATGGCCGGTAGACATTCCAGGTGAACATCGAAGCGGCGGACAACAACGAGGAGTCCACCGAAGACATCACGGCGGCCGCAATGCTCGCCAGTCCCACGATTGCTATGAATTCGGGAGTGAGGTAGCGTAAAACGTACGGCAAAATCATTGCCGCGTCCGGTGTCTGGCTAGCCGAGGTCTGCGTCCAGTCTGTGTTAGCGCCGATGACACCGATCAATACCGCTGGAACAGCCATCAGCAGGCATCCGATCCCACCCATAATCGACAACACAGCGGCGTGGTTTTCGGACTTACTTGCTAAAACCCTTTGGAAGTAGACTTGCCACGGGATTCCTCCAAGCGTCAACAAAAGTGCCGAGTCAAACCATTGTAGCACCCAAGGTTGGCGACTTGTGATGGCGTCTGCCGATGGTAACCAGCTTGCGTTGTCGCCGTAGGCCGCAACGTAATCGCTCCAGATCTGCGGAACACCGGGAAGGGATCGTAAGGCAAAGTATGCCGCGGCGCATAGTCCGAGCAATATGCAAATCAATTGCAGAACGTCCGTGTACGCGACCGACCAAAGTCCGCCAAAAACGGTATACAGCACGACGACGGTAGCGGACAGTACGATCGAAATCGTTACCGGCAGATTCAAGATTGTGCTAATTGTTGTGCCAAGCGCAGCCAAGATTGCCGCGGACCAGAATAGTTCGCCGCAAAGTGCCGGTAAATAAAGCACTGCCGCGGTCCGCTTTCCGTACCGGCGTTCAAACAGATCTAATAACGTCGTGAACTGTTGTCTCCGCATGCGGCGCGCAAAAAACAGTCCTCCAATGATCAGACTAAGCGCATAGCACCAAGGCGCCTGCGTCCACAGCAGTCCGCGTGACCTGTCGAACACCGCTTCCGCCGTACCCACAATGTAGCCACCACCGACCCAAGTGGCCGTCATGGTCAAAATGCCGACTACCAGCGGCAAACGACGATTTGCGAGCAGCAATCCGTCGCTGGTTTTTGTCTCGTTGCTCTGGCGTCCTGCCCAGATACCTACTACGAGAAACGCTGCGTAAAAGACACCAATGGCCGCAGCGGCTAGAACGGGATGCATCAGAGAGTCACTCACAAAACAAGGGGATCAATCGAAAGCTGTTGCCGTCAAAAAGTCCGCGGTCGCTAAGTTTGATTTCGGGAATCACCAACAATGCCATAAAAGACAAAGTCATGAAAGGCGCTGGCAATTCGCTGCCGAGGTCTTTCGCCGCCGTGTCAAGACGATCGTATTCCGCCGCAACGGATTCAATCGAGTCGGTTGACATTAGGCCCGCGACGGGAAGCGACAGCAATAGCCGTTGACTGCCGTTTACCAAGCTAAGCCCACCGCCGACTGAGAAAACCAAGTTCACGGCTGCGCATAAGTCATCATCACAGGCACCTACGGCTACCACGTTGTGCGAGTCATGGGCGACCGACGAGGCAATCGCGCCACGCTTGAGTCCAAAGCCGCGCACAAAAGCCACTGCCGGTGGCTTGATTGCGTAGCGGTTGACGACGACGAGCTTGAGCAAATCGTTCTGAGTGTCGCTCGCGGCATAGCCATCAACTGTTGTAGGCGGCGCGGTCGACGCCGTTGTAATGAGTTGGCCACCGTTTGCATCGATAACATGAATGCGATCACCTAAGATCGGGACGCGAAACGCGTCCAACGGAACCGTGCGTTCGACAATGTGGCTTATTGGTTTGGCAGCACGTGGCGCAAGCAATGAGACACCGTTTTCAGCGACCAATTCGCCATCAATGTAAGTGCGGCGTATGCGAAAGCTCTCGAGACTGTCGACTTCGATGAAGTCGGCCGGGTCACCCACTCGCAATCGACCGACGTTCAAACCGTAGTGATCCACTGGATTGATGCAGGCAGCACGCAACAGACAAAAAACATCAAGTCCATACCGCAGGCCGTGGCGGATGAGTTCGTCGATGTGACCTCGTTGGAGCTCATCTGGATGCTTGTCATCACTGCACAGCATCACTTGTTCAGGAAACTCGTCAATCAAGGGTGCGAGCGCGGTAAAGTTGCGAGCCGCCGAACCTTCGCGAATAAGGATATGGCAACCGGCCGCCAGTCTATCGCGCGCTTCGTCCTCCGTGCAACATTCATGGTCCGTCGTTATGCCGGCAGCCAAGTAATCGGTCAAGTGTTGTCCCCGGAGTCCCGGCGCGTGGCCATCAACGGGTTTGCCCAGGTCGAGTGCCGATTGGATTTTTCGCATCACGTCTGGGCGCCGGTTGATCACACCGGGGTAATCCATTACCTCACTGAGATAACCGATCTCTTTCCTGGCGAGCAATGTGGCGACTTGTTGATCGTCAAGCATTGCACCGGAAGTTTCAAATGTCGTCGCGGGCACGCAAGACGGCGCGCCAAAGCAGAATTTGAACGGCACTTGTCGGGCATCGTCGAGCATATACTCAACACCATCGAGGCCCAGTACGTTGGCGATTTCATGTGGATCGGAAACCGAGCCCACGGTTCCATGGACCACCGCCGCGCGGGCAAACTGCGAAGGAACCAGCATCGAGCTTTCAACATGCACGTGCGCGTCAATCAGACCCGGCACCAAATAACTTTGTTGCATTTCCGTGAGCGGCTTTATCGCCGTAATGCGTCCGGCCTCGATCTGCACGCGCGCAGGCCGAACTTGTCGCCCGAGGATGTCTACGACATTTGCCGTCAATGCAAACATGTTCGTTCCGTGAGGCTGGTGCGGAATGTGCCATTATGGCGATAAAGGATTTCTCGTCTACCGACGTAGCATTGGGGGTCGAAATCGGCTTTGGCACGCCGAGATAATGCCAAGGCAGCTAGGTTGCTGCACGTGACTTTTGGTGGGAACCGAGGTAACATAGGGGCGCCATTGGCGATATCCAAGCCAACTCAAACGGATTCCGTGCAAAGGAACAACAGAATGAGTGAAACCAAGCCGGACGTTGCCTCGGAACAAGACTGCTGAAAGCCGAAATCACAGCAGTCGCCGGGCGCGACAGAGAATCAACCCAACGACGGAGTCGCTTCGCCTCACCGCAGCGAAAGTTTCGCCAGTTTCGGGGCGCTGCTTTCAGCATTCATCGCATCGAGCTGATGTTGGTTACCGCCCGTGTTGATTTTGGGCGGAATCTCCGGTGCGGGGATGATGACGGCTGTGGAAGCATATCGACCGTTCCTCATGGTCGTAACATTCGGCTTTTTGGGCTTCGCGTTCTTTTTGACCTACCGCCCTCGCCATG
>CBDUAB010000683.1:0-3514 GCA_965365045.1 uncultured Planctomycetales bacterium | reverse complement strand
TTGGATTCGCATTGATCGTTACTACTCCGGTGCCGGCAGTGATGACTCCGCGGCCAGCGACGACGTCGACGTGTCACATCAACCGATGATGTGCCAACACTGCGACAACGCTCCTTGCGAAACCGTATGTCCCGTGCTGGCGACGGTCCACGGCGAAGGGGGTCTTAACCAACAGGCCTACAATCGTTGCGTTGGTACGCGTTACTGCGCCAACAACTGTCCGTACAAGGTCCGTCGCTTCAACTGGTTCAAATACGAGCACGATGATTTACTACAGAACTTGGTGCTCAACCCGGACGTCACGGTTCGCAGTCGTGGCGTCATGGAAAAATGTTCGATGTGCGTGCAACGCATCGAAGACGGCAAGATTGAGGCCAGGCGTCGAGGTGAACCGCTGGCCGACGGCACGATTCAAACCGCTTGCCAGCAATCGTGTCCGGCTCAGGCAATCATCTTCGGCGATATGAACGATCATGATAGCCAACTCCACGCGGCGCTGCAGGATCCACGTCGCTATCGTGTGCTCGAAGAGTTCAACTTCCGACCCTCCGTCGCTTACATGCGAGTCGTGAGAAACCGCGCTGACGGGCTCGGAAAGGGGGAACCCGGAAACGTGGAGCACGGCGAGGGGCAGCACGCGGAGGAGGTCGAACATGGCTAATGTGGACGCATCCCCGCGGCCGCCGCTCGTTACTGGCGACAAGACCATCAGTGATGTCACGCGTGACATTTGCGCGCCGCTGGACCGCAAGCCGACGGCATTGTGGTGGACCGCATTTGGCGTCTCGTCGACAGCGTTGCTGGTTGGCATTGTGGCGGTTTGGTATCAGATCGCCACGGGTATCGGAACTTGGGGACTGAACAGAACCGTTGGTTGGGCTTTTGACATTACCAACTTCGTATTCTGGGTCGGCATCGGCCACGCTGGAACTTTGATCTCGGCTGTACTGTTTCTGTTCCGACAGAAATGGCGCACGGCTGTCAATCGTTCGGCCGAAGCGATGACGCTGTTTGCTGTCATGTGCGCCGGTATCTTTCCGCTGATCCACATGGGGCGCCCGTGGCTAGCATTCTGGATGCTTCCCTATCCGAACACGCGTGGATCGTTGTGGGTCAATTTCAAGTCGCCCCTTCTGTGGGACGTGTTTGCGATCTCAACTTATCTCTTGATCTCGGCTGTCTTTTGGTACGTCGGTCTCCTTCCTGACTTGGCAACGATTCGGGATCGTAGCAAGCCAGGTTGGCGAAAGCGGATTACAGCGATCCTCTGCCTCGGCTGGGACGGTTCAGCGCGGACGTGGAATCGCTATGAGACGGTCTACTTGCTCTTGGCCGGGCTGGCGACACCCCTCGTTTTTTCGGTTCATACGATCGTCAGCATGGACTTTGCCACGGCAGTCATTCCCGGCTGGCATACCACGATCTTTCCACCCTACTTCGTGGCCGGGGCAATCTTTAGCGGGCTGGCAATGGTGCTGACCTTGATGATCATCGCCCGCGTCGTGATGAATCTGGAAGACTACATCACGCCGACTCACATCGACCGGATGTGTAAGTTGATGTTGTCGATGGGCTGTATCGTCGGCTTGGCATACGGGACCGAGTTTTTCATGGCCTTTTATAGTGGTAACGCCTACGAGCAGTTTGTTTTCAAGAACCGTGCACTCGGCCCGTTCAGTTGGGCATACTGGACGATGGTGACCTGCAATGTCGTTATCCCGCAATTGCTGTGGTTTCGCCGTGTGCGTTTATCGATACCGGCCGTGTTCGCGATCGCGATTTTCGTCAATATCGGGATGTGGTTCGAACGGTTTGTAATCATCGTCACGAGTTTGCATAGAGACTTCCTGCCGTCAAGTTGGGCAAGCTACGCACCGACAATTGTGGAAGTCGCAACTCTTGTGGGCAGCTTTGGCCTCTTCTTTACTTGTTTTCTACTTTTCTGCCGGGTCGCGCCGGTCATTGCGATCGCTGAAATCAAGGGTGCCGCACACTTGAAAAAACGTGGCTCCGCCGAGACAGTGTCCGAGGAGAAGGTGGCATGAGCGAACGGGTGTTATTAGCAACTTTTGAGTACGAAGACGATTTGTTGGGCGCCGTCACGGCGCTTCGAAGCAAAGGGGTGCGGATCGTTGATGCGTTCACACCGTATGCAGTCCATGGTCTGGAGCGTGCGATGGGTTTGCGGCCATCGCGATTGACCTGGGTTTGCTTCATCTGTGGCATGGTTGGTGCTGTAGGGATGCTGTGGTTCGAGCATTGGTCGGCGGCTGTCAGTTGGGCGCTGGATGTAGGCGGCAAGCCGTGGAATTCGCTGCCGTCGGATGTGCCGGTGGCCTTCGAGGCGGCCGTGTTGCTAGCGGGGTTTGGCTCGGTATTCGCGTTGTTTGCTGTGTGTCGGTTGTTCCCGGGAAAACAGCCTCGTGTTTTGTATCCAAGAGTTACCGATGATCGGTTTGTTCTCGTCATTGACGAAACAGATGCTACGTTCGACACGGCTGCCATCGAGCAGATTTTGCGGGATTTTAACGCCGTGGCGACGGAAGAACGACTGACGACCGGGGGAGGTACGTCGTGATGACAATCAGCCGCACGAACATCGTTTTGGCCGCGCTGCTAGTGGGTGTCATGATGCTCGCGGCGACGACACCGATTGACTATTCGCGGCCGAATATTGAGATACTGCCCGACATGAAATACACGCCTGCTTGGACGACCTACGCTAAGAATCCCAACTTTACCAACGGGAGAACATTACAAGCACCAGTGCCCGGTACGATTGCGCGGGGTGACAAGCCTCTGCATTATGTGGCGACGCCAGAAGACGCCGTGCGTGCCGGTGAGGACTTGCAGAACCCGTATGACGTTGATACCAGTGAGGCTAAAGGGCCGAACGATACGGCTGACGACTCCCGGAGTGACCCAGCCAGCTCGGATAATGAACATGCCGACAAAGACGCCCAGGCTGCTGAACTTCTTCGGCAATCCGTTCAGCGGGGCGGTGATGTTTTCCGGGTGTTTTGCGTACCGTGTCATGGTCCGACCGGCGGCGGCGATGGTCCGGTCGCGCAACGAGGATTTCCCCCACCGCCATCTTTGCTGACGGGGAAATCGCCACAAATGAAGGATGGCCAGTTGTTCCACATCTTGACTTACGGCCAAGGGAGCATGTTGCCAATGGCCGCTCAGCTCTCGCCCGCGCGGCGCTGGGATGTGATCAACTACGTCCACAGTCTACAAATAAGCGTTCCCGCCAATGGTTCATCGGAATCGACGGCCCAGGACTCGCCATCGCAACCAAGTGTTGCGACTGGAGTACCGGAAACGACACCAGATTCAAAAGGAAATGACAATGACCCGTGACGACCCACTCGCCAAACCCAAAGACGCGTACGAAAGCCTAATCGCCCAAATAAGTTCACCCGATTCACCTGTCGGAATCGACGCAAAATATACGCACGCGCTGATCATTGACTACCTGCGACAGATCACTGCACGGCTCGACGATATCGAA
>CBDUAB010000682.1:0-3519 GCA_965365045.1 uncultured Planctomycetales bacterium | reverse complement strand
ATGAAACAGACTAACATGCGTGCCACTGGCTATCTCGACCGATCCACTGAGTCGTTGCTTTTTTGGAAGCTTCGTGGTCAGCTTTTTCGCCGCATGTTGAACCGAGCACTGACCGAGGCACGGCTTCGGTCATTGACCGTGGCCATATTCAGTCTGGCGTTGTGGATAGTCTTGTATTTAGGTTTTTCAGAGGGTTTTCAACTGCTCAACATGATGATTGCCCACACGGGAACGCGACTACAAACGATACATGCCGTTTACAACGTGTTCTTTCTCACGCTGTTTACGATGATGACGATTTCCTCCGGCGTGATCGTCTACAGTACACTCTATCGCAGTCGTGAGGTCCATTTTCTGCTGACCACGCCTACATCCGTGCGCCGCGTTGTGTTGCACAAGTTCCAGGAGACGGTACTGTTTGCCGGCTGGGGACTGCTGCTATTGGGCACACCGCTATTGATCGCTTTCGGTCGACAAAACGAGGCAGCTTGGTTTTACTATCTTTCACTCATCCCTTTTCTGGTCTCCTTTATCATCTTGCCGGTCGGCGTGGGAACGATTTCCTGCCTAGTGATCATACGTTTCATGCCGCGGCTCCGCATGCACGCCACAGCCGGCGTCGGACTGGTGCTGTTGGCCACGTCGATCGGAATCGCCTTCTATTTGTTTCGTTCAACATCCGCCGTGGACTTGTTAACTCCAGAGTGGTTTTACAATACGCTCGCGCAATTGCGCTATAGCGAGCAACGACTATTGCCAAGTTGGTGGTTAAGCACGGGACTTCTCGAAGCGGCGACGGCGCATCAAACGGCGCCCTTGCTCGAGAGCTGCGGTTTTTTTTGCGTGCTCGTCTCCAACGCGTTGTTGATTTATTTGTGCGTGGGATGGTTCGGCGAGCGGTTTTTCTTAAGAGGATTTAGCACGTTGGCCGGCCTAGAACGCCGGCGGAACCACGCCGCGCCGCGTCTCGTTGACCGGTTTCTGGCCCGCGTTGTGTCGCCGTTACCAAAACAGTTGCGACCGATGCTGTTGAAAGACGTGCTGATCTTTCGCCGCGATCCACTGCAATGGTCGCAGGTGCTGGTGTTCCTGGCGTTATTGACAATATACTTCCTCCAAACACGACGTATCTATTACGCGAATTCACTCACTCGCTGGGTCGTCATGGTGAGTTTCTTGAATCTTTCCGTCATCGGCTTCATGCTGGCAACGTTCACGACCCGTTTCATCTATCCCTTGATTAGTTTGGAGGGGCGTCGAATTTGGGTGCTGGCCACCGCACCCGTCACTCGTGAATCAATTATCTGGGGCAAATTCCTGCTAGGGTTGGCGATCGCCGTCGTGCCATGCACAATTCTGACGGTCGTCAACGACGTCATGTTGCGGATTCCACATCATGTGCCGTGGGTGCTGCCGATCCATCTGCTCATCTGTTTCGCACTATGTACGGGATTGTCGGCGATTGCAGTCGGGCTCGGTGCTCGATTTCCCGATCTAAAGCAAAACTCACCGGCCAAGATCGCGGCCGGTTTTGGCGGCACATTGACATTGGTGATCAGCGCACTCTATGTCGTGAGCACGGTCCTTATTTCCGCCGTACCAACGTATTTTCTTGTCGTCGAAAGCAGCGACGCGGCTGTCGAGACGGCCCCCGTCAGCGCGCGTTGGTGGCTGCTCGGCTTGTCGGTCATCGTTACCGCCGCCGTTGGGATCACCGTGACAATCGTGCCGATGCGGATCGGTCTACGTGCCTTTCGGCGGTTGGAATTGTAGAAATGCGCCCAAACGGAAGTTTTATGGCATGACAAAGGGCTTAACGGAACGACGCGAAGTCTACTACAGTGGCCGAGTCCAAGGTGTGGGTTTTCGGTACTCGGTCCGCCAAATTGCCTCCCGTTATCCGGTTGACGGTTATGTCGAAAACTTGCCGGATGGCCGCGTTCACTTGATTGCGGAGGGCGATAAAGCAACTTTGGACGAGTTTCTCGGCGATATCGACGCCGCGATGTCGGCAAATATTGGTCAGCGGCTTGTTGACAAACAGGCTGCCAGCGGCGAGTTTAATTGTTTCGAAGTCCGCCTCTGAACTCGCTGGTCGCCGTAGTCGTAATAATGTAGATGAGCCGTGGCGACCAATTCCAACATCAAAAGGCACTAACTCGATGATTCTGTTTGGGGCCATTACCGGTTGGTTGAACGTGTGGTTGACACCGTTGTGGCTATTGGGTGTCGGCGCGCTGGCCGGCTTAGTAATACTTGCCATCTTGTGGGGCGTGTTGTGGCTCATTTCGCGCGAGGCCGCCCGTCTTGTGCCGACGGCCATCACGGAAGGCGCGCTACTGCCGGTTCTCTGGATCGCATTGGCCTTCGCCGCGTTTGGAGTGCTTGGATCGTTCATCATTCGTGATCGTGACGAAGTATTTTCCTCCTTGACCCGCCTGCCATATGTCGGCGCGAGATCTCAAGAGGTATTGGTCAAGGCAGCGGCACCGGGGCAAGAACCTGAGCCACAAGCGATCTCATTGCCGTTCCTCGGCGACGAGATTAGACGCATTGACATTTATTCACCAGAAAAGCTGGAAATGTCCACGCCACCGGACGAGGCTGGCGCTGTCGAATTGCTTTGGAACGTCGAGGCCAATGAGGACTTTTTTTGGGTTCGCCGTAGTGAAGCTATCAATCCTTTGGCTGGCAACGAGATTGCTGGCCTGGTGGCAACGAATTTGGGCGCCGAAGACGCAAACGTTCGCTTCACATTGGTTACGGCACCACTCCATAGCGAAGTCATGGCGATTCCCATTACGGCCCTCGCGGTCATGGCTCCATTTGTTGTGTTCTTGTTTATACGATGGATGTTTCCCAAGACGGCGGCTATCGCGCACGCCGCATCCAAATCGGAGATGGCACAGCCTCTCTACTTGGTATTGGCCGGATTGGGTTTCTTTTTGCTGACCATATTCTTGTTTATTCCATACCACACTTTTGGCGAAGACATCAAGATTCTCAAGGACTCTGGTCTCACGCTGATTATGGTGTTCTGCATCTTTCATGCGGTGTGGGCTGCCAGCAATTCGGTTGCCGAAGAGATCGACGGCCGCACGGCTTTGACCGTACTTTCAAAACCGGTAAGTCGGCGGCAGTTTATTCTGGGCAAGTTTTCTGGCATCGCCTGGACTGAGTTTGCTCTGTTCGTGATGCTGGGCGTTTGGTTTTTGATCATCGTTGCGTACAAGCCGATTTATGACGGGCGCGAGACGTCGAAGTTGGACACGACGTGGCAGAATTCGTTTTTGGAAGTCGTCCGCACCGTTCCTGGACTCATACTCGCATTTTTTGAAACCCTGGTTTTCATTGCCATCAGCGTTGCAATTTCAACACGGCTACAAATGCTGGCCAACGTCAGCATTTGCTTTGCGATTTACGCCCTCGGCCACCTTACGCCCTTGATTGTTCAAAGCAATTTGGGTCGCCTCGAACCGGTCGATTTCATTGGGCGCCTAATCGCCACGGTGCTGCCGG
>CBDUAB010000681.1:0-3520 GCA_965365045.1 uncultured Planctomycetales bacterium | reverse complement strand
ATTGCGATAGTCCACACGCAGCTCCAGACCGAGGAGCAAGCCAACGCCAAGCAACGGATACTCGCCCTCGTTCGCAATGACTTCGAGGTTTCGCTCGTTGCCAAACCACTCAATCACGCAACTGTAGGTGTTGAGTTCCGTTTGCGAACCATCCGCCAGAATTGCGTCGATGCTACCGGATCGTGGAAGCTCCAACGTGTCAATCGCCGATTGTGGCATTACCAGGTCACCGGTAAACCCGGTGTCGATCCAGACATCGATTTGAGTTTCTGCAGACTGTTCACTCGATTGCAGCGTCACGGTAAGCAGCGAACGACCACCGCTGTCTACGACACCCTTCATCGAACGTGTAATCCGAAATGGACTGTCGCTTTGTGGCCCACCCGCAACGCATGCGCCAGACGATCCGGATACTTGGACCTCGAAGCGCCAATCGCCTCACTCAACGTGCGCCCAAGGAAATATTCGCCAGAGATCGGTTCGATCGCCACGAATTCGTCGTTGTGCGCCGGCTCCAACAACTCGCGGAGGCGTTCTTCATAAAGTTCTCTAGCATCGCTGGCGACATTCTCTTCATTTTCGCGTATCATTGATGTCTCCTTGTATTACTAGACGATTCTACCGACACAGACTTCGAAGTCCAACCGCGAAAACCGCAGCGGGCGACGAACAAAGGGTTGCAGTCGATCCGTAAACAGTGAGGCTGGTGAGTATTTTGCGAGCCATGGTATTGCGGCATTGATCTACGACAAGCGCGGAACCGGCGAATCCGGCGGCGCCTACGAGAGTCACCGGCCCTACGAGAATCTGGTAAAAGACGCTCTTTCCGCTGTCGTCTTCCTGAAGCAACGCCGCGAGATTGCAGAATCACATATTGGCATCTGGGGGCTCAGTCAAGGTGCCTATATCAGCGCCACCGCGGCAGCCCGAACGGAAGACATTGCATTCATCCTCAGTATGCACGCTACGAACGACTGCGATGGTATGGGAACGGAACGGTCCAGGCAGCACATTGGATTCTCTTCTTCATCGTTTTTCTTGTCCACACGGTCGTCGCTGTATGGCGGAGGACGGTTCGATTGATGGGCCGTGCGTCAAAGGCCCCTTCGCCGGGATTGGACGGACCTACGAACCTTAAACGGGTGAACTGTGTGCTCAACCTTCTGATTCTGGTCACGTTCACGATCACCGTGTTGCTGGTGATTGACCAGGTGCACCCAAGCTGCCCTCCCGTCCTGTTGCTCCTTCCACTCCTGGGGACAGTTTCCACGCTTGGGACCGTCGCTCTGCTGATTGTGCTTGCCAGGACTCGCAGCGACCACGGGTGGACGGTAGCGAGAAGAATCCGATTCTCACTCGATGTTCTGTGCCTGATTCTTTTTGTCCCCTTCATGCTATACTGGAACCTGATCGGCTATCGCTTTTGATGCAAAGGAATATGCTCAACATCAAACGCCGCACAAAGCGATGATACGGAACTGCCGTCAGGTCTTTACGCTCCGTTTGTGACATAGTTGCCGTTGGATTTGCAACAGCGCAATCCGAATATCTCAGTTCGTTACATCCAAAGTGCGAATTATGAACCTTGATCGATCGTTGTCCGAGTTGACATCGCTTCCAGTGCCCGACCGATTGCGAGTTGTCGAGTCGCTGTGGGACAGTGTCAAGGCCGATGCTCCGGTTTCGGTTTCATCTGAACACCGAGCAGAGCTTGATCGTCGTGTTGAATCGCACGCACGGAATCCTGACGAGTCGCTTACATGGGGCCTGGTGCTGGATCAACTTCGAGACCGTGAATGAGTTATTCTCTCCGTTTCCGTCGCGAGTTGTCACCGACCTGGAATGCGATGCGCGCTGGTACGATGACCGGAGCGCGGGGTTCGGCGCTGAGTTCCTTCACGAATCTCGAATTGCACTTGATCGAATTGTGCGGCAACCAGAGCAGGTGGCAGCGGATGCAACCCCGGATTCGTTCCCTTCGGTCGCATTGGTTCTTACATGTTGTTGGGTGGTGGTGTCTTGCCAGCCCGTAGGTACGGCTCCTCACGCTCGAATTGAGCCAAGGCACCTTTCCAATCATGCAGTTTGTCGAAATAGGAGATCTGGCCCAAGATTTTCTTGCACCGTTTGCCAGAGCTGTACGGCGTGAGGGGGAAACTGGAATCGGCTTCTTGGGAGAGGTTTACGGGTTTGGCGAGAGCGATTTTTCTTTACAATAACGGCCATGAGTGGCACCTCCAGGTTCAAAGGCTGGTGTCATTCGGGGCGCGTCAGCCTCAATCTGGCGGCATTTTAGGGTTGCAAAGTTGTCCCGGTTGTACATGGCCGTTTTTGACGACTTCCAAAAAAGTCGAAAAACACCATAAAACAAGCATGTTTTGGGCTCGTAGCTCAGCGGTTAGAGCAGGGGACTCATAATCCCTTGGTCGGGGGTTCGAATCCCTCCGAGCCTACTTATACTTACGTCGATTTGAATATTTCTTGTCACGCTATTCCGTCACGCTATTATTTGGGAGAGTCCCAAGTTTGAGGGGGCGACCCCAAAAATGAGAGCCCACTGGCTAGCACCCAGGGGCTCTCAAACGAACCTTCCGGCCCGTCGCTGGTTTTTCCTGTTTTTGACTGGAGGGTTCACTTATGCCAAGACAACCGAAACCGTGGTACCGACCGTCTCGTGGAGTTTGGTACGTCCAAATTGATGGAAAGCAACACAACCTCGGGCCAAACCGTGAAGAAGCGTTTCGCCTGTTTCATCAGATGATGGCCAATCCTGAGCCGGTTGCTGCTCGAACTGATTCGCTCGCGGTCATATTCGACAAGTTTCTGGATTGGACGAAGAACAATCGGGCAATGGGTACATTTGAGTGGTATCAAAAACGTCTTCAAGAGTTTCTGAGCTTTCAGTCCAACGTTGTCACGATAAGTAAGCTCTGTTCGTCTGAATTGAAGCCCTTTCATGTCCAAGAGTGGATTGACTCCAAATCTTGCTCTAATGGCCACAAGAGAGGTTGCATAACCGCCGTCAAAAGGGCGATGAACTGGGCGTTCAAGATTGGCCACATTGAGAAAAACCAAATCTCCAGCATCGAAAGGCCAGAAATCGGCAAACGGGACTTCGTCATCTCCAGAAATCTTTACGACCAAATCCGTAGCCGGGCATCCGATCAACGATTTCATGACCTTGTCACACTCGCTTGGGACACAGGGGCTCGGCCCCAAGAGCTGTTTGCACTCGAATCTGACTTTGTAGGCATGGATGAAGGACGGTGGGTTTTCCCAAAGGAAAAGTCGAAAGGAAAACGAGGACAACGCGTCGTGTACCTTACTGATGAGGCCATAGAGATAACGGAACGAGTCGTTTCGGAGCACCGTCGAGGCAAATTGCTTAAGAATTCGAAAAACAATCCGTGGTCTCCAAGCAATGTTTCATGCAGGTTTGGACGACTCGAGAAACACATTGGCAAAAAGCTCTGCCTTTACATTTTTCGTCACTCATTTAGATCGGAAGAGCGTCGTGTAG
>CBDUAB010000680.1:0-3527 GCA_965365045.1 uncultured Planctomycetales bacterium | reverse complement strand
CGCGCATATTGCTTCGGTGAACCACACCGCCAGCACAATCAGCAATTTCTCCGTGCGGTAGGTTGCATCGCCCGATGTGGTGTCTGCGCGAAGCTAACTCGCATCGGTGAGATGACCGATGTGGGGAAACGGCGAGTTGCGCGCGTTCGTCGGCAGCGCTGATGGAGGGCCGGTATTGGCTCTATTCATGCGCGCACGAACTTGCGTCGGGCCGTTCGACCGACAGACCAATGCATGCAAGGAAAAAACACGTGGGAAATTCTGGTCGCCTCTTGTTTGTTGCTGAGGCCGATGCCGCCGAAGCAGTTTCACGTGCGCCGGCAGGGCCCGCCTGCGCGCGTAGCTGATTTTCACCGAAGTGAGTATAAGATTAAGCGGATACCTCCGAGGTCGATGCAACCGCTGCACGATGGAACAGAGTTCAGAATAATATTGAACCGACTTCGAGCCACATGTCGCATAACCCAGTATTAGGGATTCATGCGCGTCAGCTTAAAGGGAGAGTGACATGTTGCGATTGATTATTGTTCTGGCTGCTATGCTGATGTTTCCTACATCGGCGAATGCACAGTCTCGGTTTTTGCTAAAGGGCAAGATTACAGATGGTGAGAGCCTGTTTGTACCTGACCCGCGGCCGAACCCGACATGGGGAAACTATGGCGATCCACCTGAAGGATACCCAATTGACTACACGGCACGATTAAATGTGTTTGAAGACGACAATTGGTCCTTTAATTTCACTGCAAATTCGGCGGACCGCGAGGCAACGCACTTCATCGAGTCACGCGACCGCCCTTCGTTGGGTGGCAGCGAAGAGACGCTGTCAATTACTCTCGGATCGGGATTGCTCGAAGAGAATTTCGACCTCTTCTTGGAATTCCAGACTAGTCGAGGTGAATGGAGATGGTCGCAAGACTGTTTTGTTTGTGATTTGGCTTACCCGCTACCTGGCGCGACTGCCACCGTGACCGCGATTGAATTCGTTCCAATTCCAGATGGTGATTTCAATAATGACGGACTGTGGGATCAGTATGATATTGATGCACTCATGGTTGAAATTGCGACAGGCGACAGTGCGTCATTTGATTTGAATGGCGACGGGTCCGTTAGTGACCCTGACCGAGATATGTGGCTAGCAGAAGCTGGTCCTCGTAACGGATTTGCTTCAGGGTATTTGCTCGGTGATGCAAGTCTCGATGGGACCGTTGATGCAACAGATTTGGGAGCGGTCGGCCTCAATTGGCGAACGAATCCTGGAGCCGGATGGACCGACGGAAATTTCACCGGGGCCGGCGTAAACAGCGCGGACTTGAACGTTCTCGCGCTGAATTGGCGCAAGTCAGTTCCGGTGGCGGCGCCAGTCCCGGAGCCATCGGGTGGTGTTCTCTTTAGTGGAGTTTATCTCGGGTTTCTCTTGTTGCTGAGACGAAAGGCTTCCATACGGTTTCAACGATGAGGGTTGCGTGCACTGCTTATTACAACGCATTGTGCCCATCCATCTTTGGCAAGTACTCTGTCACGGTGTCGTTGCGACTCTCCGGTGGGTGACGAGTAGCGAGCAGCGGCGCTCTTCGAAGCAGCTTGGCTTTTTGCGTTATCGTGCGTCGGCGAAGTCAGCCGCCGTAGGAAACGGCGATATACTTTGCGCAGTCGGAGGGGGCACCAAGGCCTAGCGAACTCAAGAAAAAAACGACAGAAAAATTCCTCGGCCGACGAATGGCTGCGTAGGCCGATGCCACCGAGAGTACGAAACGCACGCGAGAATGCGGCGGACGATTTCGCCGCTGAACTTAGCGAATTTCCGTTTCCAACGGCGGGCTTGTACACCGCCGCACGATGTTGACTAGTGTTTCGGTGGTTCGAATGGCGTGTTTGAAGAAGGTTAGGCAAGTGCCGAAGAGAACTTGCCCAGGCCAATCCGCGAATAACTATAACCGATGATATCAGTCCAACACTATCGGGGCTCAAAATTTACGCTGGCGAAGAATGGCGTACTGAGCAAGTCACAGAAAAAATCCAGTAACTTGGTAAACTCATTTCAATTCGCCAAAATTCAATTGCCACGAAACGCCGAATCGATCGGTCACCCAACCAAATCGAGTACTAAACCCGTAGTCGGCCAATGGCATCAAGACTTTCCCGCCTTGAGAAAGTTTAGCGAATATCGACTCGATCTGCTTTTGGCTTTCGCAGTCCACGTAAAGGGAAACGGATGGAGTAAATTCGAATTTGTGGTCGACTGGGCTGTCGATGCAAATCAGCCTTGTCCCAGCAACACGAAACGTCGCATGTTTGATTGAGCCAGCTTTGCCATTTTCGCCTTCGCCATATTTTGTGACCTCTTCGATCATGCTGTCGGGGAATATCGAAACGTAAAGCTCCATCGCTTTTTCCGCGTTCCCTTCAAACATCAAGAGCAGAGCTACACTCGGCTTCGCGATCTCCTTACCTGCTTTAGCTCGCGTCATCTCGCCTGACATGAACGTCTTCCAGTTGCCATCATCACCAAGAATCTGCGACGTCGTAACGATCAGATCCTCATTTCGAAACTCGTAGATATCTCGATAACGAGACGTCCCTCCCTTACCGGTCATGTCGGGCCCTTCCGCGAAGAAGATCAGCTGCTTCTTTTCTTCGTTAAGTTTCCCTTCGTAATTCCATTTGAAGTCGAGTGCATTATCAACCCAGGTCGTGGTGAACACTTTATTCTCTAGAAAACCTAGCGTCTGCTGCGCGTGAAATGCGAATCCGTCCATTGCCGTCCGAAACTCGTTGACGACCCACTTATTGCCGATAGAGCGAGAAGTCATCGATCCCTTGTGTGTAGTAGTACCGTCGGGCGAGTTGGAAGTCGTCGTCCAAGCACCTTCAAATCTCTTAATCCAATCTTTTGCCACAGTGGCATTGGTCTCCTTCTTTGCGTCCTGAGCTACGGCGAACGTCGACAGCAACAAACAGAAAGTGGCAGTGAGGGAAATCGCTTTCATCAATTCGCTCCAGAGCATCAGACAATTGAGAAGAGTCTTCGATTCGGTGCATACATCTTCCGCAAAACAAATGCAGAATTCTAGTCACCTACGCCGCCCTGGAATTGTCTGCCATGGAGAATGCGTGACGAACAACACATCCAGGGGCAAATCCGCGTGCACATATGTTGAGAACTGTGAAGAACGGTCGAAAGTGAAAAGCCTTCACGCTGCAGGGAACGTCAAGCCAGAAGGTTTTCTTGTCACAAATATGGCGTGTAAGGCATTCGCCATCGCCAAAAGATCGGGGCAATCGGATTACTTCCATACTTGGGATTGTGAGTCACGCCGTAGAATTGTGCATTTGAGATGAAGTGGCGGACCGGCCAGCAACACGACGCCATGTAATCCGCCTTAACTGCATTCGGTGATTCCCACCTACTGCAATTCCACATGACGGCAGCTGCTGGCGGTTGGATAAACCTCAGCTCCGAATGGCTTGCGTGAACTGCGGTCGGTGTCAACGACCTCTGAGTGTACAGCGAGTTTGCGAGCGAGCCT
>CBDUAB010000679.1:0-3536 GCA_965365045.1 uncultured Planctomycetales bacterium | reverse complement strand
GATGCCAAACACGCCGCGACCGGGTGGTCCGTATGCACGGCAACGACGGGACCATTCCAAACCGCGGCATCCCCCGGTAAAAGGCTGACGTCGGCCAGGCCGGCCATACAAACTCGCGCCAAAGCGAGCCCGGCCGCTATGCCACCCGGCGCCGAAATACCGCAGTCGATTAAAGTCGGCCCCTGGCCATCGTCGTGAACTTGGACGCGCAAGTCAGTCGCCTGTGCAATTATTTGCTGACAAAGACGTGCAGCGCGTGCGTTTAAGTGCATGACAGGGGTCAGGGGTCAGGGAAAATGGACGTGACTCCATTGAAGTGCAGGTTGCCGCCCTTTGACGGTTTTGCGGTGAAAGCGTACAAAGGTAGTCGGATGGTGTACTGTCGATGAGCGACCCTCGCAAGGGGGAGCCGTGAATCGGGTCAGGCCTTAACCGGAGCAGCCCTAAGCGGGGTACTCCTGTGCGAGGGTCACTCATCGGCAGTCATAGCGTTTCTGGATCGTGACCGGTCGCCTCGCCGATGTTCCCCAGCGCTAGCCAGGCAAGAGTTCAACGTGGTACCGCATGACGGCGGGTTAGTGAATCGGAACCGAATGTCGTTTTCACTTAATCATCAACCTACGGCCGCTGAGGACGACGTGACAATAGACGCAAATAATGTGCCAGAGACGGGTGAACAATACGTCGTTGTTGCACGACGCTATCGCCCGCAATCGTTCGTGGAGCTGATCGGTCAACAGCACGTCGCTCAGGCACTTTGTAACGCCATCGAAACCAATCGTGTCGGGCACGCCTATTTGTTTACCGGATCGCGCGGTGTTGGCAAGACATCGGCAGCCCGTATTCTTTCCAAGGCGCTCAATTGCAGTAGCGGCCCGGCGCCCACACCCACGCCCTGCGGCAAATGTGATGTTTGCCGTAGCGTTACCAGTGGTAACGACGTTGACGTGTTGGAAATTGACGGTGCCAGTAACCGTGGCATCGACGAGATTCGCCAACTACGCTCGAACGTCAACGTACGTCCGAGTCGTGCGCGGTTCAAAGTTTACATCATCGACGAAGTACACATGCTCACGAAAGAAGCGTTCAATGCGCTTCTCAAAACGCTTGAGGAACCGCCAAAGCACGTCAAGTTTATCTTCTGTACAACCGACCCGGAAAAGATACCCATTACGGTATTGTCGCGGTGCCAGCGATTCGATTTCGCACCCGTCGAAGCAACTGCCATAGTCGAACGTCTACAACAAATCGTTGTGGCTGAAGGAGCCATCGCCGACGCGGACGCCCTCGAAATGCTTGCACGCCATGCTGCCGGCTCAATGCGAGACAGCCAATCCCTGCTAGAGCAATTGTTGTCGTTTGCTGGTGACAATATCACGGCCGACGATGTCCATCGAATGTTCGGCACGGCCGAGAGTGGCCGCGTCTCCACGGTCGTGCAGCGATTACAAGATCGTGATGCGGCCGGCGCACTGGCGGAGATCGATGCGGCGGTGCGAGACGGCGTTGATGTTGGGCAGCTTGCGGAGCAAATCGTGGGGCATTTGCGTGACATGATGGCCGTTGCCGTCGGCTGCGATGGCGGTCTGTTGCTGAATAATCCGCCTGCCGAAGCGGAATCGCTGCGACACCAAGCCCAGGATTGGGGGCTCCAAGCCATGTTGGCATCATTGCAGATCATGGATGAAGTTGTCGCCGGCATGCGACAGAGTATGCACCGTCGCACGCTGGTCGAAATGGCAATCGTGCGCATCGCGAATCTGGGTGACCTGCAACAGCTCAGTGATCTGATCGCGCAACTCGGAAACAGCCAGGAAGCCTCCCAAGCAGTAACCAGGCAATCTTGCGTCCAGCCAGCGCCAAACGCAAAAAAAAACGACGCAGTGACCCGTAGCGGCGAAGCACAATCCGCACCGCAACATCATCCGCCTGCATCTTCACGCCAACTCGCACCGACACCTAACGCAATTGACGACAACGTACAATCGCCCCCGCAATTGACACTTGAATCGAACGATCCAAGCGAAATCTGGCAACGTGCGGTTGGTTCTCTCGACGGTGTTTTTGCCGATGTGGCGGCCGATGTGCAAAACGTCACTTTGTCAGGGAACAACATTCTTGCGGTGTCTTTTGCGTCAGCCTACAGTTGTTCCTTTTGCCAACGTCCGAAACGGCTGACGGAATTAGAAAAAGCGGTGTCCGCCGTCGTGGGCAAGAAAATACAATTGGAATTCCGCCACGAAACCCCGGCGCCCCGACAAAATCGGGATCGACCGCAGGGGGAGTCCATGCGAGAATTGGTACGGCAAAGCTACGAAAAGCCGCTTGTGCGCCAGGCGGTCGAACTGTTCGACGCCGAGGTATCTCGGGTCCAATTTACCGCGCAACGACCAAGCATAAGAACGGAGACACGAGTTGTTTAAAGACATCGCGAATATCGCATCTCTCTTCAAACAGGCACAGGAAATCGGCGGCAAGATCGAAACGATTAAGAAGCAGCTCAAATCAGAGCGAGTCGTAGGAAACTCGGGCGGAGGAATGGTGGAGGCAGAAGTAAACGGTTTGGGTGAGGTTCTCCGCCTAACCATAGACCAGGCGTTGGTCGATGGTGGCGAACGCGAAATGATCGAGGACCTCGTCCCAGCTGCAATCAACCAAGCGGTTGCCAAAGCACACGAAAAACATGCCGAGGCAATGAAGACGATAACTGGTGGTCTGAACATTCCTGGCATCGAAGGCGCACTCGACAAACTTCTCAGCGAAGGCGGCGACAGTCCGCTTTCTTAGTCCGAAAATGCCCCAGGTGTTTCCGCACGGGCTATGGCGAGGCCACTGCTGTCCCAGAATTCGCGAGCCGCATTACCACGCCCATCACCTGAATCTGTCTGGCGCGTCTCCCGATCTAGAGCCGAATAGGTTTCCGCGGCGACAAAATGTGGCATATTCTTTGCGATGGTCCGCCCGGCTCGCGGAATCCATCAGACGTAATCTTCGTCACCGCAGGCAATCATCAGCCGGAAACGACCTCCAGACCCCCTATCGGAAGGGTTCGCGGCGATGTTGCATATTCGCTTTTTGCAGTTTTCGGAGTAGAATTATTCGGCGAAGCATGGAATCTTAACAATTGGCACGCGACATGCGTAAACTGTTATCCGCGTGGTGAAAAAATGCGTCTTTCATTTGGACTCGAACAGAAGCTCATTCAAAAGCAGGTCATGTCTCCACGGATGATCCAATCCATGGAAGTCCTGCAGCTACCGATCCAAGCGCTGGAAGAGCATATCGACCAGGCGCTGGAAGAGAATCCGATTCTGGAAAAGGAAGAACGGGATCAGAGTCTCCCCGACGAGACCATCGAACGCGAGAACCCGGATGCGCCGGCGGAATCCGAGCGCGAGCTGATTGTCGACGACAAAAAAGACAATGCTGACGATTTCGAACGTCTATTGGAGCTGGATCGTCAGGTACCGGACTATTTCGACGAACGACCGAGGCCTTCGGCCGCCCAAGTCCGCGGAGGACCTCGGTGTGCCATT
>CBDUAB010000678.1:0-3543 GCA_965365045.1 uncultured Planctomycetales bacterium | reverse complement strand
GTCAACCAATAACACGGTGTCCCGCCCGATCGCCAAGCCGTAAGATTGATCTGGTAACTGCGGCGGATACTCCGGAGAGTATTCACTGGCGATCGTCAAACCGTCCGCTTCAATCAATGCCAAGAACTCCCCGCCAGAGGATAAAACGAAGTCGGTATGCAACTCGGATGCCGGATCCGCGCGATCCTTGTTCGACGCGAATATCACGAGAAACTCATCCGGGCCAATGTCGACCGCGGGGATACGCCACTTCTTCAGATCGCCAACGTCGTCAGTCAGATACATTCCATCGACGTTGACGGTTTCCAACGAATCATTGTGCAGCTCAATCCAGTCCGATGAATCCCTATCCTCATCTTCCAGCGTCGAATCGTTCGCAGCCTGAAATTCGGAGATCACGACGCCGGTCGCCAGCACGACACGTGGTTCGAGCGCTTCCACTTGCAAACTTCGCGAGCCGAACCGATTCTTGTTAAGAACGCTCCGCCGGCGGCGTCTCCGGGTTAGCGAGGAAAGAATACCGACGCGTTCAGCTTCAGGACGACTAGGCATATAAACAAACTCCGCTGGCCAGATAAAAACTAATGTGAAAAGTGGCTGCGACCATTCTTGTCTACAACCACGTGGCCTTAATCTTAACACAACGTTAACAAAAACGTAAGTGTTTAATGTTGTGTGATTTGCAGTGGGTCACTCTTGCCGAGAGTGACCAGAGCGAGCGCTACTTCGCCAGCGCCACGTCAGTTTCATAGGCATTCGGTAACCTGAACACAATCCGCGCCGTTCGTTGTGACGTCGCACCGGTCACTCTCGGCAAGAGAGACCCACGGCACGTACGCTAAATCAGTGGTGCCGAGGGCTCCCGCTCAGACAGTTCTCGACGATAATGACTTTAGGATGAGCGAGAAGTACCGATCCGGTCACGGTGTAGAATCAAAACAGTTCCATGACCCTCTATTACGGCGAAGGTTCCCCGACGAACGAACTTAGCGACGAAGATCTTCGTCGTGGTTTGTACGTCGCGCTCGACCAGCTCAAACCTCGCAATCGAGTCGTAGCCCTACCACCCGATCACACGCGTTCCAACAGCCGAGCGGGTGTGCTCACTTGTCAAACGTACGACTATTTCGGTGATCGCCTGGTCGATGTCATGCCGGCCATCGGCACGCACTTCCCAATGTCGAACGAACAGCTTACCGCAATGTTTCCGACGGTGCCAAAAGATCTCTTTCGCGTCCACAATTGGCGCCAAGATGTAGTCACCGTCGGTACGGTACCGGCCGAATATGTTGCCGAGGTGACGGAGGGCGTCTACGATCACTCATGGCCAGCGCAGCTCAACCGGCTGCTTTGGGAAGGTGACCATGATCTAATTCTGTCTATTGGCCAAGTTGTGCCACACGAAGTCATCGGCATGGCGAATTTCAACAAGAATGTCTTCGTTGGCACGGGCGGTGTTCGTGGTATCAACGAAAGCCACTTTCTCAGCGCGGTCTACGGCATGGAACGAATCATGGGCCGCGGCGATACGCCGTTGCGCCGGATTTTGAATTACGCCGAAGAGCATTTTTGCCAGCACCTGCCTATTGTGTACGTGCAGACCGTGATCGGCAGTGACGCGGACGGCAACGTAGTAACGCGCGGTCTCTTCATCGGCGATGACCGTGAGTGTTTTGACAGGGCCTGCGAGCTTGCCAGCGAAGTTAATTCCGTAACGCTCGACGAGGCACCGCAAAAAGTTGTGGTGTATTTGGACCCGGAAGAGTTTCACAGCACTTGGCTCGGCAACAAATCCATTTACCGCACGCGCATGGCAATCGCTGACGCTGGCGAATTGATCGTGCTGGCACCCGGTGTCAGAACGTTTGGCGAAGACGAGCGGATTGACGAGCTGATTCGCAAGTACGGTTATCGCACGACACCAGAGATCATGCAATTTGTGGCTGACAATGAGGACATGCGGAACAATCTCTCCGCGGCGGCACATTTGATTCACGGTTCCTCCGAAGGTCGATTTCGCATTACTTATTGCCCTGGCAAATTGACTAGAAAAGAAATCGAAAGTGTCGGTTACCAATACGCGGACCTAACAGAAATGCTCCAGCGTTACCCGCCTGAAAAACTAACCGACGGCTGGAACGACTTAGCAGACGGAGAACGTGTCTTCTTTGTCAGCAAACCGGCGCTCGGCTTGTGGGCCCATCGGGATCGATTGCAAGATTGAATTGTCCAGCCAACCTCCCGAAAACATCTTTCATTGACAAAAATGCATTCCAATCGAGCGGCCGACGACGCGATTGCGATTTGGCAAGCCGGCGTGGATGCCGTGGACAGCGAACAACTCGTCGCACGGCAACTCACTCTCCACGATGGCCTGCTAACTTGTGGCAATGTTTCGCTGAATCTGAACGACGTCGGGCGCATCTTTGTCGTGGGCGCCGGCAAAGCTGGTGCGGGCATGGCAGCCGGCGTTGAAGCGGCGCTCGGCGCAGCGCTACTGGACGACAAAAACGTCACCGGCTGGGTCAACGTTCCCGATAATTGCGTCCGAGCACTTAGCCGTATCCATTTGCACCCAGCGCGCCCGGCCGCACGCAACGAACCGACGTCGGCAGGAGTCGCCGGTGCCCAACGCATTTACGAGCTCGTACGCGGCGCCGAGGCGAACGACTTGGCCATCTGTCTGTTGTCGGGTGGCGGCTCGGCGCTACTACCCATGCCGGCGGCGGGAATCACTTGGCAAGACAAACTGGCGGTAACTCGTTTTCTGAGCGCCGCTGGCGCTGACATCCGGCAACTCAACACGGTCCGCAAACAACTAAGCGCTATCAAAGGCGGCGGTTTGGCTCGCGCTTGCCGTGCGGGACATCTGCTAACACTAATCATTTCGGACGTGATCGGCGATCCGCTCGATGTAATCGCCTCCGGCCCGACCGTGCCGAATCCGACAACGGCCCAAAACGCGATTGACGTTCTCACGTCGTTTGTTGACGACCGCGATCAATTACCACAGCCGGTCCATCATCACTTAAGTCGACAAGCATCACTGTCTTCGGTCGATGACAACACACCTTTATCGACATCTTGCGTAATCGACAACATCGTTTTGGGTAACAACGATACGGCAGTGGCAGCGGCGGCCGACGAAGCGACAAGACGTGGCTACCACGTTGAACGCCTGGAAACACAACACGACGAGGGAATGGCCGAAGAAGTTGGCAGGCAGCTATTAGACTACGCGCGAAAACTCAATCCTACGTCTCCGATCTGCATTCTCAGCGGCGGCGAACCGACCGTGCGTTTGGTCGACGAAGTCCAACGAGGTCGCGGGGGACGCAATCAACAACTCGTGTTGTCGGTCGTCGCGGCCGCATATCGGTCGGCCGCTGAAGTCGCAACGCCAGCCAATCCATGGTGGCAGGGAATAACGCTGCTGTCAGGTGGCACTGACGGCGAAGATGGACCCACGGATGCGGCGGGCGCCATTATGACGGAGGCCATCGTCCGTGCCGCGCTAAGCCAGAACCTCGACCCACAGCCGTA
>CBDUAB010000677.1:0-3543 GCA_965365045.1 uncultured Planctomycetales bacterium | reverse complement strand
CCGTCGAGGGTTGGGCATCTATTGCTGAAGTGACTCTGGGCACCGATGCCGAGGATTTCGCTGACTTCTTTCAGTTGCAGGTGACCGCCGTGGCCACGTTGACAGTCGACTTCGACGGTAATGACGAGGTTGACGCTGCTGATGTCGATTCACTGATCATGGAAATCGCCGCCGGGATGAACACGGATACGTATGATTTGAGTGGTGACGGATTGGTCGATCGCAGGGATCTAACACATTGGCTATCGGCCGCGGCGAATCACAATGGTTTTAGCGAAGCTTACTTGTCAGGTGACTCCAATTTGGATGGCACTGTGGACAACGTCGATTTGAACAATCTGGCCCTTACCTGGCGCCAAGATATCCCATTGTGGTCGGGTGGCGACTTCACGGCAGATGGCAACGTCGGCGCCGCCGACTTAAACGAGTTGGCACTCAACTGGCAAAAGTCCATTCCACTCGCCGCGTCGCCCGTGCCAGAACCATCGACTCTGCTCCTGACGTCGGTCATCGGAATAGCGCTGCTTTGGCGACGATCGTACATAGTTGAATAAAAGTTCAAGCCCAAAAGGGTCCGTGCTCAACGAAGCTTAGGAAAATCAGCCGGACGCGTCTCTAGGAAAAGTAGTTATTTACACCAATCCAGAATCTGGCGTTTTGACGGCCGATTGGTAGAATAGGCGAATCGGTTATTCAATCTCACTTGTTGATGCGAGAGGATTCGATGGAAGCGAAACGAATGTCATCTGGGCCATGGATGTCATGGCCGGCTCGAGGTGTCGTGTTGGCGGTTGGGTTTCTATTGTTGGGTGCTACAACGGGCTCGGCGGACCAGAATCCAAATGAATCGCTGATTGGTCGCAAGATCACCGACTTTTCGCTAAAGGACTTTCGCGGACACGGGCATTCGTTTCGAGACCTGCAGGACAACAAGCTGATCGTTGTCTTCTTCACAGGAACGGAGTGTCCTTTGGCGAAGCTCTACGGTGCGCGGCTTCAGGGCTTAGCTGACGAGTATTCCGAGCAAGGCGTGGCAGTCATTGGAATCTGCTCCAACGCACAGGATTCATTGAGCGACATCGGTCATTACGCGCAACAGCACGACATTTCGTATCCCCTGTTAAAGGACATGCGAAACCAAGTCGCGGATCAGTTCGGCGCAACACGAACGCCGCAGGTGTTTGTCCTGGATCAAGAACGCAAAATCCGATACTGCGGTCGAATCGACGGCCAGTTCACATTTGGATCAGGAGTCGGACTGTCGTCGCCGGCGCCAAAACGAGATGACTTGAAGATCGCTTTGGACGAACTGCTGGATGGAAAAGACGTGTCGATTCCAGAAACCGAAGTGAAAGGATGTTTGATCGGGCGGGTAAAGACGGCGACCAGCGATGCACCCGTCACTTACACAAATCAAATGTCGCGTCTATTCCAAAAGCGGTGCATCGAATGCCACCGCGAAGGACAAATCGGCCCGTTCGTTCTGGACGACTACGAGGAAGCGGCCGGTTGGGGTGAGATGATTGCAGAGGTTATCGAGGACCAAAGAATGCCTCCATGGCACGCCAATCCCGCGTACGGCAAATTCTCGAATGAGAATCGATTGAGCGACGACGAGAAAAAGCTCGTTTATCGCTGGGTAGAGGACGGATGCCCGGAAGGTGATCCGGGCGATTTGCCACCGGCACGGGAGTACCATGAAGGATGGTACATGCCTCGTCAGCCCGATCAGGTCTTCCACATCAGTGACGAGCCGGTTTCAGTCAAGGCCGAAGGCGTTGAGGATTATCGCTATTACGAAATCGATCCGGGATTCACGGAAGACAAATGGGTGGCGATAGCTGAATGCATGCCGGACAATCGCGCGGTTGTGCATCACATCATCGTCTACATTCGCGCGCCCGGGGAAAAGAGAATCGGGTCCCGAAACTTTCGGTTTTTTGTTGGTTTCGCACCTGGCACGCGCGCCTGGACTGCGGAAAAGTCGGGGTGGGCGCGGAAGATTCCAGCAGGATCAAAGCTCGTGTTCCAAATGCACTATACGCCAATCGGAAGCCCCCAAACCGATCGCAGTTCCGTCGGATTTATCTACTGCGATGAAAAAGATGTCGAGTATGCAACGTACACGACGAACGTAAGCAATCATCGGATCAAGATTCCGCCGCACGCGGACAACCATCAAGTCGTCGCGAAAAAGACTTTTAAAAAAGACACGATACTTTTGTCGATGTTTCCGCACATGCACATGCGTGGTAAGGCGTTCCGATATGAGTTGAATTTGCCTGATGGATCGAGTGAGATCCTATTGGATGTTCCCCGCTACGACTTTAATTGGCAGAATTCGTTCGTGCTAGATGAACCGAGGGTGATTCCAGAAGGAGCGGAATTGCTGTGTACCGCCTACTTCGACAACTCCGAGAACAATCTCGCCAACCCGAATCCCGACGAAACGGTTCGGTGGGGAGACCAGACGTGGGAGGAGATGATGATTGGTTGGTACGATGTGGCGAGACCCGTTTCTGACATCGAGGAATAGGCAAAAGCTCAATTAATTGGAGAAACGACAGAGTCATGGCGCATGCGCGTCACGACTCATCGCGGGAGACTTCGAATCCGCAATTTATGTCGGTGAATCGCAGTCGAATCGACAAAATGCCCAGGTCACAGCGGCCACGGTCAGGAACGCCGTGAAATTGAGGAACAACCAAGTGACCGTGAGCCCCACAATCACTGATCCATTGGTCATTCGGTATGCGATATTCCCAACGACGGCCCCCGCACCACAGCAAGCCGCTAGGACAACGCACTTGGTTGAAAAATCCAAAATCATCCGCCCAAAGAATTCGAAGTCGAGCCGGCCAATGGGCACCATCCTTGCCGGAAACAGAAGAAAGATCAGATTGTCGAGTCCGCAAAGCAGAATATTAAGCGGCAGGGTCAATAACGCCATGGCCAAGAAGACTCGACGCTGGCTCGCGTCGACAAATGGCATCGCGGATGCAAGCATGACCAAGTGTATTGTCGTGAATAGCAGGACCGGCGTAACAAGCTGCCCAGTGGCAATGACAATGGGTCGAAGAGGCAACGACTTCAGATGATTCAGTTGATCCACATCGCCCCGAAAATCGAAGGCCAGAGTTTTGGGCAACAGCAGTAAGGTCCCACAAAGGATCAGACTGAGTCGAGTCGGCAGCGAAATCCCCAGTGAGTTTGTCAGTAATGCTGGCCCGGAGACAACAGCGATCGCTAGACACATGGCAAATGGTCGGCTTGTTGTCCTCAGCGCCGTTGTTAATTGCCGCCAAGCGATCGGACCGACGCCACCTAAGTGCCGTGGTTGGGGTAAACGCCACCGAGCTACCGGCTCGATAGACCAGATCAATCCCGTTCGCTTAACTTGTTGCCAACGCGAGTACCTCCTTTGACTTGCCGATGCGGCTACTTCGATAAAGTTCGCGTCCAACCTGATACAAAGCGTCAGCAAAGATGCATTGATACCTGCTGCGAGCGAACCCCACAGCAAGAGGTCCAGTGAGGCGGTGG
>CBDUAB010000676.1:0-3544 GCA_965365045.1 uncultured Planctomycetales bacterium | reverse complement strand
GCCGCGTCCACTGCGTCCAGCCGAATCTCGGTCTTGTCTCCCTGCCGTTCGACCTCGACATAGACTCCTTTGGCCTCGCTCTTGCGCATCACATGGCGAACGACCTGCGCCCAAAAAGTGTTGAAATCTGGCCAAGACAACCATTCCGCGGCCCAGCGCGCTTTGGCATCGGATGTAAACGCGGCGGACATGCCGAGACCGTAACGCCACCAAACCAGCAGCGGTTCGCCCGACTCGGTCGCCAAAATAAACTCGCACGTCGGCTTCGGTCGCGTCGTCACAAAGCCGAGCAAGAACGGCGCGGACTCAAGGTCGAGTGAGTTCAGTACGGGTGTCGGTCGGACCAACTGCGGTATGAACGGCTCTTCGTTGATGGCTGATTTGCTGGCCGTAACCGTTTCCTTCGCGAAAATCTGTGGGATCGTGCTCGGATCGTCGCAGAAGTAATAACGGCCATTGCCTTGCCGCGCCATGTTTTCCAGTAAATCTTGATCGGCTCCCTGCCCTACGGCCACGGTCGATACCGTAATCCGTTCCGACACCATACTGGCAGTGATTCCTTCAAAGTCGCCTGGCGAAGAGCGCCCGTCGGTCAGCAGGATAACGTGTTTGAGCTTTGCCACGGTCGAGGAAAGCCCTTCGTAGGCGTCGACCATGCCAGGATAAATGCTCGTGCCGCCGCCCGCTTCGATCGTGCTAATCCGTTCGGCCACGTAACCTTTGTCTGCCGCGGTGCGCAACTCACTCACCCAATAGGCTGAGCTATCAAAGGCGATCACACCGACCTGGTCGCGTGGGCCCAGTAATTCCACCGCGCTCTTGGCCGCGTCCTTAGCCAACTCCATCTTCATACCGGTCATCGAACCAGAACGGTCAATCACAAAGACCATCGCCAGGCTGGGCTTTTCCTTTTCCTTTTCAAAGTCACTTCGCACCGGCAAGATTTCCTCGAGCGTCGTTTTGTAATAACCACCGAGGCCAAACGACTGGTCGCCACCCAGCATGATCAGGCCACCGCCCAGGTCTTGCACATAAGTACGCATGACTTCCATTTGACGCATCGTCAGCGATGTTGCCGGTACGTTGGACAGCATGACGACTTCATAGTTTTGCAAGTCCGAAAGAGAATCAGGAATCCCTTCCGGCGGTCGTACGTCGACGCGAATGTCCTGTTCCTCGAGTCCCCAGCGCAGGTGATCGGTCGCTTTCGTATCGCTATCGACCAACAAGACGCGCGGTTTGCCCGCGGCCGATACTAATCCCGATGCCGTATTGTTGTCGAGCAATCTGTCCGTAAATCCAGAAATCCTTGCGGTGTAATCTACCAGCCGCTGATCCGAGACTTCTTGGCGAAAGCGAAAACGGTTTTCACCCTTGGTGATCGTGATCTTCTCTTCGGCGTCTCCTTGGACTTTGACATCGCCCCGATAGATCTCGATAACGCCTTCGTCATCGTGGTTCGAGTCGATGACAACTTCAACATAAAACGGTTCGCCTTGCCGCACCTGAGCCGGCACATTGACCGCAGATATCTGGACTTCCGGCTCGTCGCGCGTCGGTAAAGGAACCGTATGAATGGGCACGTCCGCAGCTAGTGCGGCCCGCAATGAATCACCATGCGTCTGATTGCCGTCACTCAATATGATGACTTGCGGCACATAAAAAGGAGGAATGGCGGCCGTCGCCGTTTCAATGGCGGCCGCCAAATCGGTACCCATTCGCAGTTTGTCGGCCGCTTCCTTCGCCGCGACACGATTCTCGTTCGTGTCGTGAGACTCTGTAGCCATGTCAGCCGTCGTTGCGGAATTTGTCGCATCACCCGTCGTCGCGTCGGACGGCGTTAAGCCCGCTTCCGCTGGCGCAGTGCCACGGACGCTCGCTCCGCCCGCAAGCGAACGACGCTCGGCTCGAACTTCACCCGGCTCTTTGGCAAACGGCAGAAAGACCAGCTCATGATCCGCGGCTGCTGTCCGGAGCTGTTCGATGTATGAGTCAATTTCTTCTTGAGACTGTTGGCCCACGCTGAGGCTCTCATCAATCGCCACCACGACAAACTGTTGTTGGGTAGGCCGCAGGAGGTTGAAGCCGGCCAGCGCCAACGTCAACAAAATGATGATCGCGGCGCGCATGAGCAATGAAATAATCCGTTGCCAACGCTCGAAGTCCACGAGGCTATGAAAGAAGTAATAGACCAACAACGGCAAGGCAAAAAGCCCGCACAGAAAGATGGGGCGCGTCAGTTCCAATTGATAATCGCCCGTGAACATCAACTAATCCAACGCCGCTGGTACATGCACCATTCGATTGACGAAAGCAGCAAGCCGAGCACGATCAAATAAAACCAGATCGGACGACCACCAAAAACGCCGGCATAGGCTGCCTGGTTCGCGGTCAAGTCCACGGCGGTGCGTAGATCGCTTTCCGCGGCGCTCGCCAGATTGCAAGCGTATTGCGCGAGCGTTTCGAGTGGTTCCGTAGCGAGCTTGTCTGAGCTTGTCGGCTGTGACATCTCACCGTACGCATTCCTGCGAATCACCTGCCACACACCGCACTGATCGAGTGGACCGAGCATCAACCGTTCGACATCCTCGGGGAGCCTTTTTTCCGATCCGTCCGGCGCTCGCAACGCCAAAACGGTCTCGTCGGCATTCGTTCCTGGTAATTCGGTGGTGACCGCCTCGATCGCTTCCTCAGCCGCCGCCCGTGTGCCGTTCGTCGCCTGGATGCCACTCGTATCGCTATTATCAGCCGCAACAGTAGCTGACAATTCACATTCAACAATGCTGCCGGTTGCCAGCGATTGACGCAGCTCTGCCTGCTCACCACGAAACCAACTAATGGCATTTGTCATCATGATTGGAAAAGCAGTTCGCAGCGGCAGATCACCCTGCTGCAAGTCGACGGTCAGCACTAACGTCTTGCCACCTTCATGCTCGATGGCTGTATAAAGCGGCTGGCCACCGATCGAAGCCGCCAGCACCGTGTGCTCGGTCCGAAATGCCAGCTCTCGGGCGTCCGGCATCATGACATTCTCAAGCTGAACATGGGTCATTAACGGTGAATCAGTATCTTGTTCGGTAATGAGTGGATCTTGGATCGGTTCGCCCAACGTCCACAAGTTCGATGCGGTTGTCGGCTGCATGACCATGACGTTTCCCGCCGGAATGGTTTCCGTCGACTGCCCGTCCAAGATCACAATAGTCCCCGCCGGACGCTTTTCGACGAGTGACGTCTCCACCCGCAAGTCCACTAACGGAATGGCGGCAAGGGCGCTTTCGAGAAAATGGTTACCGGCCGTGACGAGCAGGACCGGCTGACGCTCGCGACGCGGCAATAGGGCTACCGCTTGATTATCAGCGGCAAGCGCATCCTGAACGTCAAGCTTGGCCATCATTAGACCGCCCGTCGCTGAAGTGTGATCGAACACTTGTTTCCAACGTTCGTCCGGTTTCAGCCTGATCGGAACGACGTCAACCAAATCTGCTTCACCGCCCAGACCGTCGTCCAGGTTTACTTCGAGGCGGCATTCGATCGGTTCCGAACC
>CBDUAB010000675.1:0-3546 GCA_965365045.1 uncultured Planctomycetales bacterium | reverse complement strand
CTCGCGATTCATGCCGGAACCGCGCGACGTAGATAGCAACCTACTTGTCCATTTCCTGACTACGTGGTAAATCCTCAAGGGTCTCGATTCCAAACAGCTCCAGGAAGCGAGGCGTGGTGCGATAAAGAGTCTGGCGAGGCTTTGTATCAACTCGTTCAATTTCGAGCAATTGGCGGCGAACCAACTGTGTCAAGATCGCGCCGCTGGGCTTTTGACGCAATTCATTTACGCGATCCTTGCTGATTGGCTGGTTGTAAGCAACCAAAGCCAGTATGTCGATCGCCGATTGCGATAGACGCGCTTGTCGAATACGTCCGTAAAAACGTTCCCGCAATCCCTCGAATTTAGACAGCAGGGCAAGTCGATAACCCGCCCCTGCCGAAACAACGCGATACGGCGCCACGGTTGCCTCATAGTCCGCGTTGAGTTCCCTTACCAACTCGTCGATTTCGGTCGGACTGACGCCACGGACAAGGCTGGCCGCCATGCGGCTGGTGAGCGGCTCGTTGCTGGGATGCCCAACGAACAGCATCGCTTCGAGAATCGTCTTCGGCGTCGTCGGGCACTGGTCGTCGAGCGACAATTCCGTTTCATCCGCATCGTCCGCTGAGGATTCAACGTCGGATTCAGTATCCGTCGCCGGCTTATCCTCCCCTATCAGCTGAGCGAATGATTCGCTCAGCTCTTCAAGCGAGATGCCCTGATCGTCAGTCAGATCATCGGACAAATCTGCATCGGGCAATTCGCTATCGTCGTGCGAGCTGATCATAAGTCGTTGGATATTGCGTCGTTGCGTATTATGTGTTTAAAGCTAACTGTCATCCTGAGCCGAGTAACACGAGGCGAAGGATCTACCAGCAGCTCAAGCGCCGCTGGTAGATCCTACGCTCGCCGTCGCTCCCCAAGAATGACGCGATGCGCTGTCGAACTGGACTAAACCGACCGTGCCAAAACTCGAAATCCGAAACAAATTCAAAATGCAAAACCCGAATGTTCCAAACTCACACTCAAATCAGTATCTGGCAGGAGTCGCAAAAACCATTGCGATAGCCACGAAAAACACAAAGACGCACGAAAAGAAAAAACAAACTGCTTTCTTCATGGCAGTTTCTTGTTTTGTGACTTTTTGTGCTTTTTGTGGCAATTCCTAAAAGCGTGTTTTCACTTTGAAGTCCAAACGGCTACTCACCCCAATGTTGGGCGACTTTTTCCTTCATAAACGCCAGCGCGTCTTGCGCGAGCTTTTCTTCGGTCTCGTACATCCGCCGCCAGATCTTCGTCGCGGCCGCGATTTCCGGCAATGCCAATCCAAAAGCCTCGACTGTCAGCCATCCGTCATAGTTGGCTGCCTTCAGTGCGGCGAAAGTTTCATCCCACTTCACATCGCCTTGTCCGGGCGTGCTACGATCATTTTCCGAGATGTGGACATGGGCCAGGACGTCGGCACAAGCCTCCACCGCTGCCGCAATGTTCTTTTCTTCGATATTCGCATGAAACGTGTCGTACATCATCCGGCAAGCAGGACGGTTGACCTCGCGAACGAACTTTGCCGCATCCGCGTGGCAGTTGAGCAAATACGTTTCAAAGCGATTTAAACACTCCACGCCCAAAGTGACACCGACGCTGCCCGCGTGCTCGGCGACTGGCCGCATACTATCCACGCCCCATTTCCACTCGTCAGCGGTCGGCCCGGCGCCGCTGAATTCACCCAATGCCGAATGATAAGGCCCCACCAAATGTGAGCAGCCGGCAGCTTGGCAACAGTCCAGCGTTTGCTTGGTCAAATCGATGCCCTTGGCGCGGACCGACGCATCGGGGCTGATAGGATTGTCGTCGGCGCCGCGAATCGTCACTGCTGTCCGTTCCAAGCCCAGATCATCCAGCCGTTGGCCGAACTGTGCGAACTTGTCGACGTCCGGGGCGAACATCGGCAATTCGACGCCATCGTAGCCCATGTTTTTGAGTGCCTCGAGTGTGGGCAGAATTGAATCGTCTAGGTCGCCCGTCCATAAGAGTAAGTTCATTCCAAATTTCATTGAATTCTCCTCAAATTGTTCGGTTGGTTTCTGTAGTCATAGTTGCCGCCCAACCGTCGCGGTCCAGCAAATCACCTGCGCTGGCGGCAATCTGGGCGCGTGCAGTTGGCAGCAGCGAAACAAAATCGTCGGGCAATACCGGCAGCCCAACGCGACGCATGACTTGATTCAGGCGATATAGCAGTTTGGCATCGTCGAGGTAATCGTACAAGAATCGTTCGTGCAGAAACCTTGGAACGAAAACCTTCATCAGCTCGACCGATCGCCCGGTCATACGGGTTATCGTACTAGCCACCAATTGCGGTTCGACCTTGGCAAAGGCGGCATAATAAGCGTCCAGACGCTCGGGTTCGCGCTCAATCAGCCAAGCATCCAGCAGCAACTCGACCAGAATGTGGCCTAAGAACAGCGGACGCATGCTAACGTCTTCACTTTGCCAATCCCGGATGCAAACCGTGAACCGCAACGATAACTCACTAAATGCTTTGGTCCGATGGAACCAATCGTCGTCCTCGTGATGCCGCACAATTCCGCTGGCCAGCGCGGCGATCTGCGGATTCGCGTCGCCCGTAAACGGCTCAGCCAGTTTACGGCGAGCGCGGACACGGCGATCCACGACGTTGAGCATATCGGGTACGGCCGTCCCCACAAGGAAGTACGGCCGGTCAACAAACGGGCGACCGTGAGCGAAGTAGTTCATCGGACTACACGTCGGTCCAGGTTCCCGATTTGGCGCTTGCCAACACCGCGTCGCAGACCTTTTGCGTTTCCAATGCGTCGCGGAACGTCGGTCTAACCGCTTCGCCCTTGGCTAATCCGGCGAGGAAGTCCGCGACTTGGTGAACGAAACTGTGCTCGTAGCCAATTTGCAGTCCGGGCACCCACCAGTGGTCCATGTAGGGGTGTTCGCCACCATTATCGGTAACATGGATCGATCGCCAGCCGCGCACGATACCGTCATCGCGATGGTCAAAGTAATCGAGGCGATGCAAGTCGTGCAAATCCCACTTGATCGACGCGTGTTCACCGTTGATCTCCAAGGTATACAACGCTTTGTGGCCGCGTGCGTAACGCGTCGACTCAAATAGCCCGAGCGAGCCGTTGCCAAAATGACAAAGAAATGCACAAGCGTCGTCGATGCCGACTGGCTCAACTTTGCCCGTCAAATTGTGGGTACGTTCCTTGATGAAGGTCTCGGTCATCGCCGTGACGTTGTTGATCGAACCGTTAAGCCAAATCGCCGTGTCGATACAGTGGGCCAGCAGGTCGCCGGTCACACCAGAGCCCGCCGCCGCTACATCCAAACGCCACAATGCCTCGCCGCCTTGCGGTAATTCTTCGGAGATGGTCCAGTCTTGGAGGAAATTGGCCCGGTAATGAAAAATGCGGCCCAGGCGGCCTTCTTCAATAAGATTCTTGGCCAGTGTCACTGCGGGAACGCGACGGTAGTTGTACCAGACCATGTTGGGCACGCCGGCCTTCTCGACGGCTTGGCACATTTCTTCGCCTT
>CBDUAB010000674.1:0-3546 GCA_965365045.1 uncultured Planctomycetales bacterium | reverse complement strand
GGGCGTGCAACCGGCGCATGCGGTGCGAGACGTGATGTCGTAGATGGTGGCCTGCACGCTTGTGGATCCTCCTGAAGCTTTCGGCAGGGGAGTTTAGACGTTGGGCCGCCCCACGGAGACAAGCTCCCGTGGTGGCAAATACAACCGTCGCGATCACAACGATTTAGGTCGGCTCGCGAACTCGAAAGTGACGTTGTGCAACTGAATGACTAACGCCCTAGGCCGAATTCGCTGGCAACGCTCCGGCTACGCCCCCGGCCACGGCAGCCACATCTTGAATGATGGGGTCGTCTGGCAAAATGAGTGGATTCTCTTTACGCTATCCGCGTTGGAGTTTCCTGTTTCTAGAAGATATCGCGAGTTTCGAATCATGGGCGACCTTTTCACGATCGAGAATCTAATGACGTTGGCGATGCTGACACTGCTGCAGGCCGTGTTGGGATTCGACAATCTGCTGTACATTGCGCTCGAGTCCAAGCGTGTCGCGCAAGACAAACAGCAGTATGTGCGTCGAATTGGTATCGGGTTGGCAATTATTCTGCGTATCGCCCTGCTGTTTGTTGTGATGGGGGCAATTGACTATTTCCAAGAACCGGTCTTCGCGGTGCATAGTATGTTGATCGACGGGAGTTTCAATGTGCACAGCATTATCGTGCTTGTTGGTGGTGTTTTCATTATCTACACCGCGACGAAAGAGATTTTTCATATGCTGTCGATTGATGACATCGGGCACGCCGGAGCTGGCGGTCAGCGTTCCGTAGGCGCGGCCATCTTTTGGATCGTGCTGATGAATTTGGTGTTTTCATTCGATTCGATCCTGAGTGCGTTGGCGTTGACGAAAGTGTTTCCTGTCATGGCGGCGTCGATCATCATAAGCGGATTGATGATGATTTTTCTGGCCGATCATGTTTCTGAGTTTCTCAAGAAAAACCGCATGTACGAAGTTCTCGGCCTGTTTATTCTGTTTATCGTGGGCGTAATGTTACTGTCGGAGGGTGGTCATCTGGCGCATTTGCACCTGTTTGGCCATAAAATCGAGGCGATGGCTAAGAGCACGTTTTACTTTGTCATCGCGGTTCTTGTGCTAATTGACCTGGCCCAAGGGCGATACCAAAGGAAGCTGATGACCGAAGCCAAGAGGCACCGTCACACGCCGGTATCGGATCACGCCTGATATGCCAATGAGCAACGACGACTCGCGCTTGAATCAGATTGCCGCCGACATTGGACTTAACGGGTTGCAGCGTCACGTTTTTCTCTGTTGCGATCAGTCAAAGCCCAAATGTTGTGAGGCTGCCGTCGGACTGGAGTCTTGGGACTTTCTCAAACGCCGCTTGAAGGAGCTTGGCCTCAGCGAGCACGGCGGTGTCGCGCGGACCAAGGCGAACTGCTTGCGAGTTTGCAGCAACGGTCCCATTGCTGTCGTGTATCCGGACGGAGTTTGGTATCACTCGTGTACGCCGGCCGTGCTGGAACGAGTTATTCAAGAACATCTCATCGGCGGACAGGCGGTACGCGAATTTGTTTTCCTTCAGCAACCTTCTTCCTAGGCGGCGAAGATCACAACTCGCGGTAGGGGAGGTAATTTGGAATCAGCATGTAATGTTAAGAGCGAACCTGAATTGCGGTTTCTCCTCTGTTCCGCCCTTTCGAGTTCTGATCACAGGCCCCATAATTTCGACTTGTCAGACCTGCGGAGTGAGACCATGAGCGACTTTACGCATTTTGACGAATCCGGGGCAAGCCGCATGGTGGACGTTGGTGGAAAGGATATCACACGCCGTGAGGCCCGCGCTTCGGCCCTCGTGCGGATGCAACCAGAGACGCTGGCGGCCATCCGCGACCAGACGATACAAAAAGGAGACGTGCTGGGCGTTGCCAGGTTGGCCGGCATCATGGCGGCGAAGCGCACAGGAGATTTGATTCCGCTTTGTCACCCGCTGCCGATCGAATCAGCAGAGGTGGCATTCGAGTTTCCGGACCAACAGTCCGTCCTCGTAACTGCCACGGTTAACGTCACGGCACGTACGGGCGTCGAGATGGAGTCGCTTGTGGCCGCCAGCACCGCGGCGCTGACGATTTACGACATGTGCAAGTCGTTAGACCGATCGATGGTTGTCGAGCGGTTGCGACTAGAAGAAAAAACGGGCGGACGTAGCGGTCATTTTCACAGGGAATCAGAGTAGGACTGGTGCATCAATAACTGTCGTCACCGTAGGACAGGGTTGTATCCTGTCTGGACAGGTGAAGGCCTGTCTGGACAAGTGAAAGCCTGTCTGGACAAGTGAAAGCCTGCCTGGACAGGTTAAAAACCTGTCCTACGACATTTATTGATGCGCCAATCCTAAGTCGCTCGAAGAGAGCAGGGTGGGACACCGGACGCATGACAACAACGGGCCAACACGCCACAACGGATCAACCAGACCGTGCGGAATTGACGCGTCAGATCTTTTCGCCCGTTTCCACGGAGTTGCAACGCGTCGAAGAGCTGCTGTCGAGTGAACTGCAAAGCGATACGCCACTGGTTGACGAGCTGCTTAAGTACGGTTGTCTTCTCAATGGCAAACGCATGCGCCCTGCATTGTTACTCTTGTCGGCAAAAGCGGTCGGCGAAATCACGGATGACCACATCACGCTCGCGGCTGTGGTCGAAATGATCCACACCGCGACGCTTGTTCACGACGACGTTTTAGACGAAGCCACTGTCCGGCGCCATTTGGCCACGGTTAACGCGCGTTGGGACAACAAGGTGAGCGTGTTGTTGGGTGATTATTTATTCACCCATGCATTTCATTTGGCCAGCCGCACTGGCAGTGCGACGGCCTGTGAGACGATCGGTGCGGCGACGAATAAAGTATGTGAAGGTGAACTTTGGCAGATTGGTCAGCGGGCGAACTTTGACCTCAGCGAAGATGAATATTTGCGCATCATCGGGGCCAAGACGGCTGCCCTGTGCGGGTGCAGTAGCCGGCTGGGTGCCCAGTTCGCCGGTGCCAGCGCCGACATCGTCGACGCCTTCGCGCGGTATGGTTGGAATCTGGGGACTGCCTTTCAAATAGCGGATGATTTACTTGACCTCGTTGGCGACGAAAACGAAATCGGCAAGTCGCTGGGCACGGATCTCGAACAGCAAAAACCAACGTTGCCGATCATTCATGCTTTGTCAGCGTGTCACGGTCAAGAGCGACAGCAGATGCTTGATCTGCTCCGTGATGCGCCCGCGGCGGAATTGCAGAGCACGATTGGACCTTGGCTCGTGCGTCACGGCTCTATTGAATATGCACGCGCGAAGGCGTTAGAGCTTGCAGACAGTGCGGCAAACGAGCTACAGTCGTTGGCCGCTTCACCAGCCAAGGAGATCTTGATTCTCTTGTGTCATCTCGTGGTTCACCGTGGTCAATAAGGTCCTGGTGGATCCCGCGAACCGAGCGGGACCTTGGAGCATCAACCGGGCCAGGCTGAGCGACATTAACGATTAATGAAACACGGCTGTGTCATTCTGAGGGAGCCTTAGCGACCGAAGAATCTGCCAACGAGTGGGAATCA
>CBDUAB010000673.1:0-3550 GCA_965365045.1 uncultured Planctomycetales bacterium | reverse complement strand
AGACACAAGCGGAACTTGCGTAAAACAACCGCTCGACGCCCGCATCGTGCGCGGACAACAGCAGATGTGTGTTGATCAACACGGACAACATACAAAGTGCCTTGTTGTTCTCGATGAACCCCATGCCACCCATATCGGCTGCCAGGTTGTAGACTTCGGCCGCGTCCTCGCACGCTCCGCGGCAGGCCGTAAGCTCCTGGAGGTTGCTGACGACGTTTTCAACGTCGTCGAACACTTGATACCACGCATCCAGCGGCTTAATATCGACGGCTCGAATGTGTTTAAATCCTCGGTGACGCAAATCAGCTATAAGATGCCCACCGATGAATCCTCCACCACCTGCTACGAGGATGACATTATTTGACATATTTGATTGCTCCGTTTTTGTTCAGATCGAAACTGTGAATTACAGGACTTAGGAATTTGGTGACCGCGTAAATCTTTGTTTGAGCCACGCCGTCGTTAACAATCGAAGAAACAGGCTGTTCGTGACGAGGTAACGACGCCACAACCGATTGGGCTCGTGACAAAGTCGATGAAACCATTCCAAGCCGGTACGTTGCATCCAAATGGGAGCAGTCTTTTTCACGCCCGCGTGGAAGTCGAACGCAGCGCCGACACACAATTGAACGGCTTTGATGCGGCCACGATGCTCGGCGGCAAAAAAATCTTGTTTTGGACAGCCCAGTCCGATAAACACCAGTCCGGCACCGCTGGAGTTAATCCGCTCGACGACCGCATGGTCTTCCTGCTGCGTCAGCGAGCGGAAGGGGGGCGATTCCGAGCCGGCGATTCGAAGGTGTGGAAATGCTTTTTCAAGTCGTGTGACCAGTTTGTTTAGCACGCTCGGCGATCCACCATACAAATAAACGGGCATGCGTTCCTTGGCAGCCTGATCGCAGATCCGCCACATCGCTTCCGAACCACGTATGTTGCTTGGCAATCCCGTGCGGTAGAGCAGGTTGAGCGCCCAGCGTACCGGCTGACCGTCGGGAGCAATTAAGTCGAACTGGTTGACTTTATTGCGTAGCGACTGGTCACGACTGGATGTGATGACCGCATGCACAGCGAAGAATCCGGCCACCGTTGATCTGCGTTGGCGCGCGGCCCGCATTACGGCGTCAACGACATCCGAGTACGTCACGGCGCTAATCCCAACTCCAAACAAGTTGTATTTGCGTGGCCAAACCGTCGAGCCTTCGTTTTTCGTCGCCGTCACGTTACCTCTCCCGGTTGAGTACACGGTCATAAACTTCCGAAACATCCCGCGCCAATTTCGTGTCGGAGTAGCGTTCCGCCTGACGGCGATGGGCCGACAAACGTAAGGCATTCCAATCCAAATCGCCCTCAATTATCCTGCGAAATCCGTCAGCAAGTGCCTCCACGTTGTTGGGATCGACGATGACCGCATCGATTCCGTCACGAATTGCCTCGGGGGTTCCTTCCACGTTAGTACTTACTACAGGGACGCCGGCCGCCATGGCCTCGAGAATTGCCAGCGGCATTCCTTCGCCATGTGTACTGGGGTAGACGAACAAATCCATCTTGCTCAATTCGTCATCCACATTGTCGCTGAACCCCACCCATTGGACGTCGCCTTGGAGTCCGAGATCCGACACCAGCGTTTTGATGTGTCGTTCGTATGCGTCGTCCATGAAATAACCGACAGCGCGCAGTCGAACCGGCAAACCCTGGCGTTTTAGTTCGGCTAGCGCACGAACGAGGACGTCGACGCCCTTACGGGGACGAAACAATGCGCAGATCCCGATCGTCCATCGTCCGTTCGGGTGGGCACGATCACTGAGTGGCCCGCGAATTGGGACGGCGTTGGGGATGACGGTCAACTTGTCGTCGTGGATGCCTTGTCCTTGCATGTATGCCCTGAGTGATTCTGAAACGGGAATCACCGCGGCGACGCGATTGAGAAGCTTCTTTTCAAGACGCGCGTTAATCCGGTTTCGCCAGACGTTTGGGGTATCGACCAACGCCGGGCACTGGACATGATGTACCAACGGAACGCGGGCAATTGCCGCGGCAGGACACCCAATCAAGAGGTTTCGCGGCGAATGCGTGTGCACGAGCGAGAAACATTGCTGCCGAATAAAACGGGCGACTCGTGGTATGGGTCGCAGATCAAATCGGTTTCGCATGGGGTATGCGACAAGTGCAACGTTGCTACATTTGCGCACCGATTCGAAGCGATCCGGTTTCACACAGAGGAACGTGACTTCGTAGCCAAAATCGGGCAGGCGAAGGCCAAGAATGTCTTGCACGCGTTCGGCTCCACCGTATTCTTCACCGTTGATTACGTGCAGCACGCGCACAAGCTTCTTCGCTGGCTCCGGCTTCGAACGTCGCAGCAATATATTTGACGTATCAGTAATCACACTTTTTCTCCAGCAACGCAAACTGACGCTTCAAAAGGCACCGCGTCGGCTGAGCACGCTCCACGGCGTACGCAATAACAATTTCAGGTCTGTCATCAGGCTTTGATTCTCTACATACCAAAGGTCCATCTCCATCCACTCGTTGAATCCAACTTCACTACGGCCGCTCACCTGCCAAAGGCAAGTGAGTCCGGGCTTGACCGAAAGGCGCGCAAGCTGCCAGGGTTCATATTCAACAACCTCGCAGGCCAGTGGCGGGCGCGGGCCAACCAACGACATATGGCCGGTTAGGACGTTAAACAGTTGCGGTATTTCGTCGATACTGGTGCATCTCAGAACACGACCGACGGGCGTAATCCGTGGATCGCGAGCGTTCTTAAAGATCGGGCCGTCTTGCTCGTTGGCGACTTGGCCTTTCAAGTCCTCTGCATCGGGAACCATCGACTGGAATTTGTACATGACAAACGGACGGCCGCACTCACCCAGCCGAGTTTGGCGAAAGAGCGGCCTGCCTTTGGTAGTGACCATCAACACCAACCATGTGACGACCATAAAAGGCGACAGCAACAACAGCAGGATGGCGGCGCCGACAATGTCCGCAACGCGCTTGGCCAGGGTTGCAAAACGATTCAGCTTGCCGGCCGGTGCCACCAAAGCCTCATCAGGACTGTCGCTGGCCCAGATGGTCTTGTGCGGAGACACATTGGAAGGTGATGTCTCTCTTGCAATGGAACCAACACGACTGGGAATCGCATCCGTTGGTTGAAGCGAATGGAGTTCCTCGATCGCCTCGTTCGTAATATCTAGGTGTCTGTTCATGGATTACTCGCTTCACTCCGCCCTATTCATGTTGCTAATAGCTCGAGGTCACGGTGTTCGGCCGTCGGCGCGCCAGCGTGCGTCCGCACGGTTGTGTTCGTTGAGATGGTCATATTGCGATTTACTTCAGTGACGTGCTGCAGTCCCATGGCGATCCCGGCCATCAAGAAGACAATCAGATTCGGGAGTGGCGAGTAACTGAGTGGGTGCAGCGCGAATTGCACCACGTAGACTCCCAAGCAGCACAGAAACAGAACTGCGTGCGCGCATGCCCAGGCAGGCGCGGTTCCGCGTTGCAGGATTTGAAGTGCCACTTTTGCCCAGGAGATGAGTAGGGAAACAAA
>CBDUAB010000672.1:0-3550 GCA_965365045.1 uncultured Planctomycetales bacterium | reverse complement strand
GCTAGCTTCGCTTCGACCGCGGGTGACAACAGATGATCAACTAGCTGGCGTGCCGCGGCAGGGTGCGGACCGCCTGAGATCAGGCACACAGTATTGGGTATTAGCGGCGTCCCCAAACCACCCGCTTCTTGATCAGGAAACACAATCTCAACAGGAAACCCTTCATCAATCTCAATGATCGCGTCATCGGTGTCGGTGAGCCCCCAGGCAAGCTGTCCACTGGAAACGGCGCGGGCGACTTGCTTGTTGCCCGACAAGACTTGCGAGTTTTCTAGGACGCTACGCCAGAATTCCTGGGCCTTTTCAGCGGGCCAATGGGCGAACATCTCTGCTACATGGGTGGCCGTGGTACCAAACAACGGCTTGGCGATGCCCACCCGATCCTTCCATTTGGGGTCGGCCAGGTCCAACACGGACGTAGGTCGCTCGGATTCAGGAATTAGTTTTGTGTTAACTAAGAGCACACGCGCTCGTGCCGCGAAACCATACCAACGCGCGTTTGGCGATCGATATTGGTCTGGAATCTGCCCTGCATTGGCAGGATGGAATTCTGCCAAGAGCCCGCGCCGCTCTAGGCGAATCGTGTTGAGAATTTCATTATTCCAAAAGACATCGCAGCGCGGACGTGCGGCTTCGGCGATGATCGCGTTCGTCAAACCGACTGTTTTCGTGGATTCCGCGTCGTATTTGGCAAGCACACGAATTCCCGTCTCTTTGGTGAATTCCGCAAAGATTGGCTCGGAGAACTCACGATCCAAAGCAGTGTAGACGACGACTTCGTTTGGATTGGGGCGTAAACATCCGGCCAGCCAGAGGCACAACAGCAGTATCCCGCGGAAATTATGCATCGTTTTTCGCGCCCCCGACGCCGTCGAGTATTTGAAGCAAAATATACGCATAGGAGTGGCGTACACCGCAGGGGCTTACTGGACGCTCGACCGCAGTAACCCGATTTTACCCGATTTTGCCGACGCTTTTCGCCGCGGTAAAATCATTAGCGACGTTGCGTTGCCCCCCTTTGCTTAGCATACCATGTATGTACAGGTCGTTGGCCGCGTGACAATCTCTTAACAGTTGTTGTACTGCCGGAATTATCTGGAGAGCGGGCGCATAAATTGAGCCGACGGCGCTAGCCGCGGGTTCGAGTGGTCGTCGCGGCACGCAAAAACCCGACGCTAGCGCGTTCGGCTCAAATGCCAATGCTGCGGGGCGGGCAATTTATGCGTAGGCTTTGGACTGAAATAGTCGAAGAAAGAGTCGTAATGTTGAAACGACAATATGGAGCTTCGGTGCGGCAGGCCGGACATCCCCCGAGCATCTCGGATGCCGCATCTCGCAACCCGCAACAGACAACGGACAAGTTGTTTTTGAACGGCTTCCATGCCGGTTTTTTCCTCGCCGCGTTCTTGAGCGCGTTGGCTGCACAATTCGGTTGCCAACGGACGGTGAGTGATCCTCCAGCAGCGCGACAAGTCGAGTCGGGAAACACGGGCTTACCTGAAACGGTGCCCGTTGATCGTACCGGGGAAGACCCTACCGGTGATGAAGCCGCACCGTCACTGGCCGAACTACTTATTGATCCGGGTGACCGGGAGATTGTAGCGGCCGCGCCGGGAAAACGACCTGAATCGACTCGGAAAATCACGAAATCTGAAACATCCACCACTGGTGGGCAGCAAGCGCGATCGCCGATCTCTGACAGCAGAATCCAACCTGCCGCGACGAGGGACACTTCGATTTCCGATCCGCGATCACCGTCCAGAAAGCCACCTGCGGTCGCCTCGTCTCTCGGCAATAATGACGAACTCGGCTTGCGTACGTTGCGTGGGCGGTACGTAACGCTGGTCACCGACTTGCCTAGTTCCGCGGCGGTCAATGAGTTGCCATTGGTGTTTGACCGGGCGGTCCCGCAGTGGGCCCGTTACTTCCGTGTATCACCGAGTGATGTCGAAAAGTTCGCGATGACCGGGTATGTGATCCGCTCCAAGGAACGGTTTCTCGCCAACGGATTGCTTCCCGACGATTTACCTCCCTTCTTGCATGGTTATCAACGCGGCGAGAGCTTATGGATCTACGAGCAGCCGAGCGACTATTACCTGCGGCATCTCCTCCTGCATGAAGGCACGCACGGGTTTATGAAACTGCTGCTAGGCGGCGCCGGTCCGCCTTGGTTTATGGAAGGTGTTGCGGATTTTTTGGCGACACACACATGGGATGGCGGTATTCTGCAACTTGGTCAAATGCCAAAGAGTCGCGATGAGGTTCCGTATTGGGGGCGGATTAAGGTCATCAAGGATAGCTTTGCCAATGGAAAGGCGCTGATGATTCAAGAAGTCATGCGATTGGACTCGCGTGAATTCCTTAAAGTGGACCCATACGCTTGGAGTTGGGCCGCGGCGGCTTTCTTAGATGGTCATCCGAGTTTTCGCTCTCGATTTCGAAAGTTGCCCAAGGAAGTTACCGACAGCACCGTACGCTTTACACGGAATTTTGAACATCAACTACTCAACGATCTGCGCGAATTGGACGAAGAGTGGCAGTTGTTTGTGTCCAACATCGAGTACGGATACGACTTTGAGCGGGCAGCCGTCCAACGAAATCCAGGGCGCCCTCTGCCGGCCGCTGGCGCAACGGTCGTGATCAAGTCCGATCATGGCTGGCAGTCAACTGGCTATCAGCTAAAAGCCGGGCGTAGCTATCGAATTCGATCGAACGGTCGCTATCAAATTCAACAGAAACCTGAACTGTGGCGGTGCGAACCTGGCGGCATCACGTTGCGTTATTACAAAGGTGAACCACTTGGAATTCTGCTCGGTAATGTCCGCTTTGATCAAGCCAGGCCTGGTTTGGCAAATCTGGTTCGACCTCTGGTGATTGGCCGTCGCCGTGTCATTCAGCCCGAAGACGACGGTACGTTGTACCTTAGAATCAACGATTCGCCCGCGGAATTGGCCGATAACGACGGTGAGCTGAACGTCCGCATCGAACTTCAATAGGCCGCACTGAATTCGCCCGGCCTTGATCATAACTCCGGCCATTGCAAGCTACGGTAGCCCGACGCGCAAGCGAGGGACACAAGGTTAATCGTTCCACGGGTTTACGTGATGTGGTAGTGTCCTTCGCTCGCGCGTCGGGCTACCGTGCTTTTACTGACAGCATTTGCCGGAGTTATGATCAAGGCCAATTCGCCCCTTATTGACGTTTCACGACTTGAGTCCAACAATCGTGTGGCTACCGCCAGCAAGCACGACCGTTAAGTATTTTAGGTGGGTTACGCGAGCCGAGCGTGACCAAGTGAGCTGTTTGTAGCTGTTTGCGGTGCCGAGGCCACATTGAGTGACACTCGGCTCGTGTCACCCACCATGTCTGGCTTTCCGCATGTTTGAGCGGTCCGACGGGGTTGAAACCAGCTCACACCACCCATCAGAGAGGTAATATCGAGTATGAGCTCATTGCAGACACGCGATCCTGACGTATGGAATGCAATCCAAACCGAATGCGACCGCCAGCAGAACGGTTTGGAGATGATTGCTAGTGAGAACTACACGAG
>CBDUAB010000671.1:0-3559 GCA_965365045.1 uncultured Planctomycetales bacterium | reverse complement strand
TCAGTGTTCACCAGCCCACTGAAGACCTGCGCGTTGTCGACCGACTGTCCGCCTTTGGTAATCGAAATGGCCGGCTCAATCTTTTCGCCACCGTGAAAGTGATTGCCGTGATGCCCGAACCAAATTTCATGGTCCGCGATCGTTTCCTTTAGCGGCCAAACCAGTTTATCGCCGGCTGCATGCGCATGTGCGCCCGCGGTTGTCGTTGTCGCTGGATTTGACGCGGTTTCGTCTTCTTTAGCGCAACCGGATAGGAACACCATTGCGGTGAAAACTATTAGAGAAAAACTGGCGGCACGGTGACTCATTTTGAACTCCAATTCTGTGCCAGACCTGACCGGCAAAGCGGTTATTGTAGCAGTCTACAGCGGAGTGGTGCCAGGCTAACCTTGCCGATCGTTGCGGGTCGTTGTTGTGATAAAAAATGAATCACTCGTGTGCGCGCACGTTCAAACAAACGATCTCCTCATCGTCACGAAGATAGAGCAATCCGTTGGATAGGGCCGGTGCTTGGCGCGTGGTGCTGATCACGTTCGCACGTCCGATTTCTTCGTAGCTTTTTGGTGATGCTTTGGCGACGATGATCTCGCCCTTCATGGTCGAAATGAACAGCTTGCCGTCGGCGAAAATCAAGTTGCCTTTGCCGAATCGCAGCTCCTGCCAGGCGCGGTCGCCCGTGGCCGCGTTCACACAAGTCAAATGCGTGACCGGACCGGCGCTGCCAACGTTGTCGAAGCCGTACAAATAGCCGTCGACCAGCATCGAGGTTTGCCACTCATTGCGAAGCACGCTCTTCGTACCTTGCGACGACCAGACTTCGGTGGGTTGGAACTTGTCGCCATCAAGAAACAGCTTCAAGAGCACGCTGCCGTGATTCTCGCCAGCAGAAATGAACACCTGGCCATCGTAAGCCAACGGCGTGGCAATGTTGCAGTTGAAATCCGTCTCGTACGGATAACGCCAAAGGACACTCCCGGTCCGCGCGGCCAGGCCGAGGACCGAACCGCCCGTAAACGTGACAATCTGCTCGTGGCCACCAACATCAAGTAGCGTCGGCGAAGCGTATCCGGCCGCGTCACCTTCACTCACTTTCCACACTAGGTCGCCCGATGTTGTGTCGTATGCCACGACCGTTGCCGTCGGTGCGCCTACCATCACGATGGCCGTGTCGCCGATGACTAACGGCGAACACGACATGCCGTAGTCAGCCGGCTTGCCACCCTGCTCCGTCACGACGTTGTGCGACCAAATGATCTTTCCGTCCGCAAAACTGAGTGCGACGAGAATACCTTCGCCGGTGTACGTAAATACTGAGTCGCCTGCAATCGTTGGTGTCGCCCGCGGACCCTTGCCTTGCCCATTGAGATACTCCAGCGCGACTGACGTTTGCCAGATCGTCTTGCCTGTTTTGGCGTCTAAGCAGATGACGTGTTGGTTGCCGTCGGTCTGGATCATTGTCAGCAGCCGGCCACGGCTGATCGCCAGCCCCGACATGCCGACTCCACCCGCAACTCGCCAAATTTCTTTTGGCCCATCGTGCGGCCAACTATCGAGCAAACCGGTCTCGGCGGAAATGCCATTTCGGTTGGGTCCCAAGAGTTGCGGCCACTCGTATTGCGTCTGAGCGTCGGCACCGAATGCGAGGAAAAACACGAAATGGAACGACAAGCTTTTGAGCATCTGGCTCTCCTCGATTCTTCTACGTCACTATGAATACGCCGGATAGTTTGGGCGGTTCTCGAGGTACGTGTCGACTTCATCGCCCCATTGCGTCCACCCGGCGATGCGTTGGCGGGCGAATAGCTCCAAATAGGGACCCGGGCTGCAGTCTCGGACGAGCTGATAGACTTCATCCGGTTTCCGCGAATGTTCTCGCTTGCGGCTGGGGATGACGTTCACCTGTGTTCGTCCGGGAGCGAGTGTTCGCAGGCTGCCTTTCACACCGAACAAGAGGATCTCGGTCACGTTGCGAAAATAGAATCCCACGCCGCGACCGTCCGGACCGCCGTCTTTGCGAATCTTGTACCAAACCAGGTTAGTCTTGTATGTGAATCCCCACGCGTCCATCACATCGAGACCGTCTCGTAGCAGCGCGTTGGGCACCCACAGGTACAGGTGACTCGGATCATCCGTGTGCGGCTGGACTTGCAGGTCGGCGATTTCCGACGTGGTCATAGTGCGATAACGCCGCAGCCGCTTATGTTCCGGCGCCATCTTTCCCGTGCGGTTTTGAAACCGCCACGGCGGATCGACAAGCAAAGTTGAAAAAGTCCCTTCGAGACCGGGCAGTCCATTGCTCATACGTGTTCGCTTTCTGGTTTAGGCATTGCCAATCGCTCGCGCACGATCGCTTCGAGCTGATCGACAACTTCATCAAGTTCCATGTTGCTCGTGTCAAATTGAATGGCGTCATCCGCCGCGATCAATGCTCCTACCGCCCGCGACCGATCGCGCTGGTCTCGTGTATTCTGCCTACTGAGCACTTCCTCCATCGAGAGTTCTTCACCCCGGTTTTTCAAATCGCCCATGCGCCGCCGGGCGCGCTCGGCAGGCGATGCGGTCAGAAAAATCTTGCATTCGGCATTCGGAAATACAATGGTTCCCTGATCGCGTCCTTCGGTTACGAAATCGCCGTTCGCGGCGACCTGTCGCTGCAGTTCCACCAGCTGCCGGCGAACATTCGGATTGTCGGCCACGTGATGGATGACGCCGGTCACCTCCATCGTCCGAATGATCTTGGTGACGTCCCGGCCATCCAGCAGTACCTGTTCTTCGGTAACGCGAATATCGAGTTCCCGCGTCAGGAGATCCAGTCCGTCGGAGTCGTTCCAATCCAGCTGCCGCTGTTGCGCGGCCCAGGCCACGGCTCGGTACATCGCGCCGGTATCGAGAAAGCGAAATCCCAACCGGGCCGCGAGCGCTCGCGCAACGCTACTCTTTCCAGCTCCGGCAGGTCCGTCGAGAGTAATAATCATGAGTCCAGGTTACCAGCAGACTTCGATTTGTGTCCACTCGTCACCTTGCATTTTGATGTGGACACAGCCGTCGACAACGTCGCAGAGGCCCGTTTGTTCACCGCGGAAGTTCTGTCGACAAGCGGACTTGATCGGTCGAAAGGCTTGTAACGTGACATGTCCATCGCGCCCCAGCGTTTCTAATAAACGGACACAAGCGCCCGTCGAACGGGGTTGCCCGGTCGACTGCGGTTGCCCGGTCAATCGTGGTTGCCCGGTCAATCGTGGTTGCCCGGTCAATCGTGGTTGCCCGGTCGACTGCAGTTGACTATCGACTGATTCGATCTTTGGGCTCCAATGCGTGGCGACAACGTGCCGTGCGTCGATGTGAAATAGCCAACTGCTGCCGGCCTGAGCGGGGCCATCGTGGTCAACGGCGATTGTCGGCATCAAGACCGACCAGGCGTCGGCCAATAGGCTGCGGCAATCCACGCCGATTGACAACTGGAAACGGCGACGGGTTTCACCTCGCGTGATTAGCAGTGTATCCAGACGCCGCTTGCCGACGCGGCCAATCTCTTTCTCGGCTCCTGGGCCGGGCTGTT
>CBDUAB010000670.1:0-3563 GCA_965365045.1 uncultured Planctomycetales bacterium | reverse complement strand
GATACATCGGCTACACGCCAAAACATTTGCAAATCCAGCCGCCAGCACCTGTATATGCAGAAGAGCGATCTACGCCGTCGCATTTGCCAGCGCAGACGTCAGACGATTCGGTAGCTCAGACCTTCTTTCAGGAAAACATGCCAATTGAAGACTCGTCCAGCATTGCGAGGGACGAAGCAATTTCTCTGGAACTGTATCCGTCGCATGGCAGTGATTGTGCGTGCGTATCAACAAACCGAGACGCCGTTGAGAATTGCGGACCGCTTGGAATGTGGGGACGTGTGGACGCACTACTATGGTGGACCAAGGGAATGAACCTTCCGCCGCTGGTGACAACGAGTCCCGACGGTACACCACAGGACGAAGCGGGAGTGCTAGGGGACCCGAACACAACGATCCTTTTCGGTAACGGCAAAGTTAACGAGGATTCACGGGGGGGCGGACGATTTACGCTGGGCGTTTGGCTGGATCCGTGCCAAACGCAGGGAATCGACGTTACTTACATGTACCTCGGTGAAAAATCGTCTTCGTTTTTCGGCTCGAACAACAATTTCACCATCCTGGCCCGTCCATTTTTCAACGCGGATACAGATCAAGAAGACTCACGTCTAATTGTATTTCCCGATCTTGTGAATGGAAATCTCTTCGTAAACGTGACCACGGAGTTTCAAGCGGCCGAAGTCCTGTACCGCCGCGCCGCCGTCCGCTCATGCCGAACGCAGATAGATTATTACTTTGGTTACCGCTTCGCCGAACTCAAAGATCGTGTGGCCTTCGACGCATTCACAATGTCGCTGGACGGCCCCACAGCTGACTCGACGATCGATCTGTCCGAGCAGTTTGATACACGGAATACTTTCAACGGCGGACAGCTTGGTCTGAAGGTTATCAATCAACCGACGGACCGTTGGTTGCTCGAACTGGGCATTAAATTTGCTTTGGGCGGCACAAAGTCGCGCGCCATTGTCGCCGCCGATACAACGAGGACGAACGGGGCCGGTGATTCGACCGCGATTGAAAGCGGGTTGCTGGCTTTGGAGTCGAATATTGGCAACTACGAGGAGACGGAGTTTAGTACGATCACCGAAGTTGGAATCAATTTTCGGCGATGTATTCAGCGTGGTGTCACGGCATCCATTGGTTACACGATCATGTATTGGAGTGACGTAAACCGAGCTGGTGACTTGATTGACTTAACCGTCAACCCGACACAGATTCCTCCTGGCACACTCGACGGTACGGCGCGCCCGGAGTTTGCCTTCAACTCGACTGACTTCTGGGCACAGGGTTTGAACTTCGGCATGGAATTCAATTTCTAGTTCCAATCGGCCAGTGCTTGATCGGTGGCTGCCGCCGATGCCGCTGCTTGCGGAGCAGAAGCATCCGTCACGTTCACCGTCACCGGAACGGGAAATGTGACACCGTTATCGTCAGTGACATTTACCGTCAATGTACGCATTGGATTAGAATCTGCATTCAGCACGGCGCCAGGGGCCAAAAAGAGTTCTCCGCTCAGGCGATTGACCACGAACGGGGCATCAAAATCGTCCAACTCGTCGTCAATCAACTCCTCAAAATCATCGAGGGCATCATTCAGATCAAGCGATCGACCATTTAGATAAAATGTCGGTGTCTCGACCGCATCAAGGCTAATGGCGACATCAATATCGCGTTGAATACGTGCGTCGATTTCGGGATCCTGGCGATCCACGGTGAATTGGACCAGGTCCAATCCGATATCCGATGCGTAGCTGTCAAAGAACGGTTGCGGATCGGTCACGAATTCCCAATCTCGTTGATTCTCAAACATGAGATCGGCCATTTCTTTGAACGCGCCTTGTCGTGCAGCGGCTTCCGCTGACTGAGCCGCCGCAAAAGCGTTCTGATGGATGCTCGTTAACGGCAAATGGCGACGAACGACGAGTACTTCGTCGTCAAACTCAGCCTCCAGATCCTCAACGATCGGGTGGAACGTTTGGCACGTCGGGCACTGCAAATCCAAGTACTCGATCAAGACTAGCGGCGCCGCTGGGTCACCCGACATATGATCATCGGGGAGAAGTTTCAGTGCATCGACGGTGTTCGAGTCAACGATCTCGAAAACGCGAGTGTCACTCAATGAAGCTGGCGCAGTCACGGCACCAATCAAAGTGCCCGATCCAATATCGTCCGCAACAGTGAAAGTATTCGCCTCGCTGCCGACGTTAATGGTTACGGACGCCGTGTTCGAGGCGGCCAATCCGTCGCTGGCCCTGTATGTAAAACTATCGGTGCCGGAGAAGCCGCTGTTCGGTGTGTAAATGAACGAACCGTCCGCATCAAGATTCAATGATCCATCTGTGGTCGACGTTTCAATCGTCGCCGTCAACGTATCGCCGTCCGTGTCTGCGTCATTTGCCAAAACTCCGCTGGACACTGACACATCGAGCACGGCACCTTCATCAACATCAAAAACGTCTGCCGTCGCGACAGGCGGCGTGTTCACGAGTCCATCCGTCGAACCTGACCGAATGGACGCTGCCAAGTCCATGTTGCCGGCGTTTTCTTCGCCCGTCGCAACTAATTCACGAAACACCTCATTCTCTAATGGCGCCGATGATGCGAAGAAAAACGTGATCGAAATGAACGAGGGATGGATACTCGCCTCGCCAAAGTTGTTTTCGATGAGATCTTGACCTCCGCTTAGCACGATATTCGTGAATCGATCGTCCTCGACAATCGCATCGGACATATCCGTCGAATCCGTGCCGTCGATCAAAGCTTGCGGTTGCGTCTCGGTGACTTGATATGTGCCCGAGGCCAACTCGTCGAAGGAGTAGAACCCAGTATTCGAAGTGATCACCGTGCGATTGACGGTGTCGCCTGAATTCGCCGTGCCGGTCAACGTAATCAATGCACCCGGCACGCCAGCTTCATTCGTTTCTCGCTCCCCATCGTTGTCTCTATCAATATAGACAAAGCCGGATAAAGTGCTGGTCGCCGATTCAACCACGTCAACTTCAACGGTCGCCGTATCCGTAAGCCCATCGGTATCTTGGATCGTGTATGTAAAGCTATCCGTACCCACGAATCCAATGGGCGCGGCGTAGCTGAGCGTACCATCAGTGAAGGTCACCGTGCCACCAGCCGTACCCTGTGTTACGGAGGAAATTGTCAAAGTCTGTTCGGCATCCGGATCCGATGTATCGTTGCTTAGGACGTCGATGCTCTGTGAAGAACCGTCGTTTGGAGCGTCATCGGAATCGTCGCTTGCGGTTGGGGGATCGGGTTGACCGAGAACAGATAATGTCACTGTCGTCGCTGGCGATTGAATGCTGCCGTCGCTGGCGATGTACGTGAAACTATCCGCGCCAAAAAAGTTCGCATTTGGCGTGTAAGTGAAAGAACCATCATCATTCAGTACCAAAGTACCGTTGACCGGTTGCGTGTTCGTAGTCGCCGTCAGCGTGCTATCGACATCGGTATCGTTGGATAACAATCCCTGCGAGACGTCGATCGTCAGCGTATCGTCTTCGTTCACGGAATAACCATCCACAGATCGGAAGAGCACACGTCTGAACTCC
>CBDUAB010000669.1:0-3565 GCA_965365045.1 uncultured Planctomycetales bacterium | reverse complement strand
TAGTGAATCGGGTCAAAGCTGCCGCCAAAGATTCCCAGTCGCACTTTGCCTGCCTCTCGTACTGTGTCTCAGCGCCTGATATCGTATCGGGGGATGTCTCCGCCGTCGAGCATGTTATGACCGATCAACAACACGACCTATTTGACACGCAACCGGCGCCTTGGGAAGTCGATGACGAAAGCGAAATGTTGCTGGCGACGGTCGTATTTCCAAAGGCCCCACTGGGTGAATTCGATTATCGCGTGCCTGATGCGCTGCGCGACAGCGTCCAGCCCGGCTGTCGCTTGCGCCTGCCGCTGGGCCGGTCCAATCGCAAAGTCGTTGGTTATTGTGTCAACGTCCACAGCAAAAAAACCAGCACCCGACGTATCAAGGACGTTACGAGTGTTCAGGATACGATACCGCTCATTTCACCGCCGATTTTGAGGCTGACCCGTTGGATGGCGGATTATTACGTGTGTCCGCTGGGCACGATATTGGAAACGGTCGTACCGGCGAGCGTTCGGGGCGCGGCTGGGACACGTAATACGATCTTGCTGCACGTGCCGACAAGTGTGGCGGCGCGGCTCACACAACTCAAACTGCCCTCAAAGCAAGCCGAAGCCCTCACATTCTTGGCCGCGTCACCGACACCGCTTTCGTCAAGCGATCTTGCCGTCGCGGTGGGATGCACCTCGGCGCCAATCAACGCCTTGCGCAAGAAGGGCCTCGTTCACGAAGAACAACATCGGGTCCAAACCGGCGAATTTAGTGATCGAACGGACGAGCGAACGAGTCCGCTGCAGCTGAACTCCGATCAACATCGGTCGCTGACTGAGGTCAAAGACCAGCTAAACAAGGGTACGCACCATACGTTTTTGTTGCATGGGATCACGGGCAGTGGCAAAACCGAAGTCTACATTCAAGCCATCGAAGAACTGATTCGTTTTGGTCGTCAGGCGATCGTTTTGGTGCCTGAGATCAGTTTGACTCCGCAAACGCGCCAACGCTTTCGATCGCGACTCGACAATGTGGCTGTCTTACACAGCCATCTGACGGCGGCTGAACGGCATTGGCAATGGCAACGGATTGCGAAAGGGGAGGTTCAAGTCGTGGTCGGCGCGCGCAGCGCGATTTTTGCACCGACGCCCCATCTCGGTTTGATCGTACTCGACGAGGAACACGAGCCGTCATTCAAACAAGAAACGACACCTCGCTACCACGCGCGCGACGTGGCAATGAGGCGGGCCGAAATGGAAAACATTCCGCTGGTGCTGGGCAGCGCCACGCCTTCGTTGGAGTCCTGGTTCAACGCCCGCCGCGGGACGTACCGGCTCTTGCAAATGCCGAAACGCGTGATGGACCGACCGCTGCCACGCGTGGACACAGTCGACCTGCGCGATGAAAAGTTTTCACAAGCGTACCGCGGCGCGCTAAGCCGACGCCTGCGTCAGGCAATGACGCAAGAAATCAAAGAGGGTGGACAAGTTATCCTGCTGCTCAACCGTCGCGGCTTTTCCACACACATCCAATGTCCGGCGTGCGGCGAAGTGGTCCGCTGTCCAAACTGTGAAATCGCTTTGACGCATCATCGCGATGTCGAGAAAGCCGTTTGTCATTACTGTGATCATCGAGTGGATACTCCCGCGTCTTGTCCCGATTGCCATTTTGGCGGGATTCGCTTTGGAGGTTTTGGCACGCAACGTCTGGAGGCTGAAGTGAAAGCGGCGTTTCCGGATGCAACTTGTCTACGCATGGACTCCGACACGATGCGGCGGGCAGGCAGTCACGAAGACGCACTCGATCAATTTCGTCTCGGAAAGGTCCAGATTTTGCTAGGTACCCAGATGATCGCCAAAGGCCTGGACTTTCCAAATGTGACGCTTGTCGGTGTCGTCAACGCCGACACGGCCCTTCATTTTCCCGACTTTCGCGCCGCCGAGCGCACCTTTCAGTTGGTGACCCAAGTTGCGGGGCGAACGGGACGGGGTGATCGAGGGGGATACGTACTGGTGCAGACGTTCAGCCCCGATAATGCGGCCATTCGTGCCGCCGCAAACCACGACTTTGCCGCTTTCGCTGATTACGAGCTGCCGATCCGCCGTGAGTTTCGCTATCCACCGTATTCTGTGGTCGTGCGTTTTGTGTTTCGGGGAAGTTCCGTTGAGCTCGTCGCCGCATTTGCCGAGGGAATTGCCGAAAAGCTGCGTATGCGAACGCAATCGCTCGTCCCCACGCCACGGATCCTGGGCCCAGCCCCGGCGCCAATTGAAAAGCTGCGCGGCAAGTTTCGCTTTCATTTACTGATTCAGTCCGAGAATCACGCGGACATCAATCCAATCTTGCATGAGTTGCGCAGCGAACATGCAGCGCACAACGAAATCGAGTGGATTGTCGACGTCGATGCATTATCGATGTTGTAAAAGAGTTGAGAGTCCAGAGTCGAGAGTCCAGAGTTGAGAGTCCAACGCTTAGAATCACGCATTATTGCGATATTCCGCCCTCATCTCTCATCTCTGGACTCTCGACTCTCCACTCTGGACTCCCTTGACTTTCCTCTAGTTCCGTGCTGTTTTTCTACCTAGAATTGCGCATTGTGACTGTTGTCCTCTTGCGAGCCCAATATGGCCCTGCGATCCTTCCGTCGCCTGCTTGGTACGACCAGCCTTGAGCGCAAATGTCGCTTTCTGTTCGGCATCTGTCTGCTCTTGCTAATCTTTACCAGTTTCTGGTGGTACAGTACGGCGACCGAGAAGCTCGTGCATCAACAAAAACGCAGTACGGGCCAGCAGCTTGTCTATGCGATAATGCTCAAACATCACTGGGAGTATTTCGAAACCAACGCGGAATTCGATGAGCTGAAGCACCATACGATCAAGGCGCTTGAAGATTTCAAGTACGAATGGGAATTCCTCGCGCTTGATCCGCCGGAGGGTAAAGTAGACATCCATCCGCCGTCCGATGAAGACGAAGCGCAACTGCTGAGGAAACTACGTACGAAATACGAGCGGCAATTGGCAGCCGAGCAACAGTTGGAAACCGAGCAACGGTTGGAAGCCGAGCAACAGTTGGATGGCGAGGGGGACGATCTCGAACGATTGTCAACCGAGCGTGCGGCCGAAGAGAGCGAAGACCCAACGGTAGACGCCGATTATCAACCAGGCGACGAGCTTTTTAAACGCATCGTCCCCGTTTACGAACGGTGGCGCGGCAACTCCGAATATCACTACTATCAACCCGTGTACTGGAATAGCCTCTGCATAAAATGCCATCCGTATGTCCAAGAAGGCGGATTGGCGGCCGATCACTCGGTTCCCGACGAGATTCGGGACTTGACGGTCGCTAGGCAAGAGGACGTCACGCCGAAACTGCTTCTCGACGACGTGCCCTTCTTCGTCGTCAAAGTCATAACGCCCGATGCGACACAAAAGGCCATCAATCAAAACCGTGCATTTCTGTTGGCAACGGCTATTATCACGGCGTTTTTGGCAATGCTCGCGCTCTACGCCGTCGTTCGCTACGTAATCATCAAACCGCTCAAGCATCTGCGCGAAGTGAGCGATGAAATTGCCAGCGGCAACTATTC
>CBDUAB010000668.1:0-3569 GCA_965365045.1 uncultured Planctomycetales bacterium | reverse complement strand
GGCTAGGTGTAGCCGTCAGCAACCAATCGAAAGACTAGACATTCTGCTTCTTGGCGACATCCTTGATGTTATTCGGTCACCGCCTTGGCTAAGATCATCGATTCGTCCCTGGAACGCAACACGCGATCCTGAACTCATCGCAAACGTCTCTGAGATTACTGATGGAATCCTGCAAAAGAACAAAGACTCGCTTCTAATTCTTAAGGGATTAACTCGCCTTCGTGGACAAGGACAAAACGACGAGGAAGTAATCTCCGTACGTCCGAGCGATGGAAGTGGACGCCCGAAACCTTGCTCTTGGGATCCCGGTGACCAAAAGTGTTAGCGTGTTGAGGTTAAGATTCACCATATGGTCGGAAATCACGACTGGTTTTATCACCTCCCATCCGTCGACCGCGACTACGAACGCATCCGCGACAAGGTTCGCCAGGCCATCGGACTTAGCGATGAAACAAACGGCGCCGACAAACCGTTCCCTCACGATCCGGATGATTCCACGGAATTGATGGCAATAATGCGAGAGCACGGTGTGTTCGCCCGACATGGTGATGTCTGGGACAGCGCGAACTACGAAGGTGACCGCGATACGTCGTCGGTTGGCGATGCGATTGTTATTGAACGTCTTGCCAAATTCGCATTCCGCGTGGCAAGCGACTTGGGGAGCGAATTACCGCGCGCGACGATCGAGGGCCTGAAGGAACTCGACAATGTTCGGCCCTTCCTAGTAATACCGGTCTGGTTGAATGGATTACTGAAACGCACGTGTCCGGATCCGAAGCAGTCTCGCGACGTGAAAAAACTCTGGGCCGAAGTTGTTGCGGATTTCGCATCGCTGGATTTTGTTCGCGATCGAATGCCTGCGCCATATCGTTTGGCGCTAAGATCCACTCGAAATCTTTCCGTCCGTTGCTCCGCGTGGCTGGACCAGAAACTGAGCTCGAAGTTTGAGTCGGTCGGCGAAAGCTATGCGAAGTTTGCTCTGCAGGAGAGAGATTTTAGAAACCGCCGTGCAAAGTACATTGTTTACGGACATACGCACCGCGAGGAACTTGTTCCTCTCGATGTATCATTCAACAGCAATGGCATGATGCATCAAGTTTATTTCAATTCGGGTACGTGGCGACGAGTACACTCCCAAGCAGTTTCGAATCGCCGAAAGCAGATATTCTCAAGCCGGAACGTCATGAGCTACATCGCGTTCTTCAAGGAAGATGAGCGGCTCGCGCGCCAATTTGAGTGTTGGTCCGGATCGCTTGGACTGCCCGCCGAAACCTAATTACGGTCGATCCTGTGCCTACCGAATACCTCGTCATCGTTTACCCGCAACGATTTACGTCGATTCATTAACTTGAATCGTGAGAGTTTGCAGCGAGGTCACAGGGGTGTGACTACTAATGGAACAGTAATGCTGAGCACAGCATTACTGTTCTAATGGCCGTCACACCCCCAAAGAACGGGCCGTTTTGACTCCATGTCAGCTCCCGTGGTACCTTGTGCATAGTGCATTAATTGCGGAGACTTTCGCCATGACCAACCAAGAACAAATCGACAGCTTCTATCGTTTCGCATCCGAACAGCTCGCAAACAGCGGCTCCGACAAGTCTGTTGAGGAGCTATACGACCCATGGCGATTTGAGAATCCGAGTCCCGATGAGCTCGCCGAAAACGTGGCTGCTGTTCAAGCCTCAATCGATGACATGAACGACGGTCATACGAGACGCGACGCCGGTGAAGTCGAACGGGAGCTACGAGACGAGTTGAAACTCCCTGACCCAGAATGACTTTTCGCGTCAACGCACTTTGTAAAGCTGAAGCTGATATTCGCAGCATCACGAACTACATCTATGAGCGCTCTCCCCAAGGCGCGGAGGCTTGGCTCAATGCATATCGTCGAGCCCGCACGTGGCTTGCAGACAACGCCGAAGGATATGGTGATGCCGACGAAAACGAACACTTCGACATTGATGTAAAGCAGGGTCTTTTCAAGACCAGATATAGCGCGTCTATCGACTGCTTTTCACCATCGTCGGCGTGGAAGTGAGAAACCTCCGCGTTCGAGGTTCTGTCCAGGTTCCCGTCCAACCGCACGAGCTCGGGCCACCAAATGAGGACACGAACCTTACGCCCGAACCCTTACCCCTGAACAGAATGTCCCATCAACTTCAAGAACACGTTGCCATCATACGCCGGCGAGTGCGGGGCGCGCTCCTATTGTACAGCGTGGGAGTTGTCACGTTTGTTCTGCTGATCTCAGTCGGCCTGCTCGGTAGTCTGGATGCGGTGTTAAGAATTCAGGAAGCGGGTTGGCACTATGTATCTTTTGCACTGACTGTCTTCGTCGTTGGCGCGACTGTTTTTTGGGTTGTCGTCCCCGTCTTGCGTTTGCGGTTGGATGACGTCGATATTGCCCGCCGAATCGAACGGATCTATCCGCATTTGAAAGACCGTCTCAGTAGCAGCGTGGCGTTTCTGAGGCAATCGGACGCGGAACCGACGGCCGGATCCGCCGAGTTGCGCCGTACACTGATTGCCAGTACGCTATCCGATTATCCCCAAGTCGATCCGGATGACATCGTTGATCTGGGCCCAGTTTACCGCTTGGGCTTGTTAATTGTTTTTTTGGCGCTGGTGTGTCTTGGACTCTTTTCGTTGCAACCGGTCAGTGCGCGACTGGCCCTTTCGCATTTGCTGATGCCTTGGCGCGAAGAAGCTTGGCCGAGACGACATGACTTAGCGCTGGTTGGCGCCAAAGTGCGCGCCGCGCGCGGAACCGATGTTGAGTTTGTCGTCGTCGATCGTAACGGTGACTTGCCAGCAGCCGTGCAACTACTGATTTGGGAGGAGCCCACCGACGAATCCGACGTCAAGCCACTAGAGATGATCTATCGTGGTGGCAAAATGGTTTGTCGAGTGGAAAAAGTGCGCAGCTCATTCTGGTATCGGGCTGTCGGAGGAGATGATGACGCGATGAAATGGCATCCACTTGATGTGATCGAGCCTGTTAGGATTGCCGACTTGGAAATTCGCGTAATTCCGCCCGCGTACACAGGACTTTCCACACGGACCTATAACGATTCATTCACTGCGTGGGAAGGGAGTCAGGTTGACGTAAGTGGTCGGGCGACAAAACCGCTATCCGCTGCTACGTTGAATTGGCGATCCGAAACGGCAAATGGCTTCATACCGCTCACGGTTAGTCAACGGGCTATCGACTCAAACCCAAACGCTTTGGGTTTTCGCAGTTTAGTGCGAAGCCCCTGGATCGTTCACGAATCGGGAAGCTATTGGCTTGAATTGGTGGGTCCCAAGAACCTTATAAGTGGTCGCGAGCAACGTTGGCCGCTGTACGTTGTCCTCGATCGTCCGCCGACACTGTCCCTTGCCGAGAGACTCACCAGCACGGAGGTCACGCCAGCGGCACTCATTCCAATTCGTCTCACCGTTGACGACGATGATCTGGTTGCTGACGAATGGGTTGTCGTCCTCGCCCTTGATCATCCACGTCGAGCCGTCCGGTGTGGTCCAGAAGTGGTTGCTCTCGAACTTCGTCCACGTTCCCTTCCCGACCG
>CBDUAB010000667.1:0-3574 GCA_965365045.1 uncultured Planctomycetales bacterium | reverse complement strand
GACCTCGGAATCGTCTGCAGCGATTTTGACGAGTCGTTACGTTTCTATCGTGACATCCTCGGCTTCGAGGTTGTCCAGGAAATCGAGATTCCGGACGAAGTTGCCAAGGGGGCCTGCCTTGCGCCCCGCGGATTTCGACAAGTCCGTCTGAGGGCAGGCAGCACGTTAATCAAACTCATGAAAATTGAATCGCCGCCCGCGCCGCATTCGTTCGATTTCCAGGCGGGGGTACGCTGGTTGACCTTTATTGTCGAAGACGTACCGTCGTTAGCTGAGACGTTGAAGGCCGAAGGTGTTGAATTTCTGGCCGATCCAGTCTCGGCGCCGGACGCAAAGCACGTGCTCTGTGCAAAGGGGCCCGACGGTATGCTTATCGAGCTTGTACAATTGCCCGACAAATGAAGTGGTCGCGAAACCGCAAACTAATTGGACAGCGTAACTGTGGATCGTGACATAGCCATAACCTATCAATCCGAACGCACAACTGTCGCTCGTTTACTTATCGCCAAGCAAAAATGTCAATTCTCGAATCCACACCACGTTTTTCCCTCGAACAAGCGGCCGACTATGTTTGTGACCTCTATGGATTGTCACTAACGCACACCAAATCGTTGCCAAGCGAGCGAGACCAGAACTTCCTCTTCACGGACACGCATGGCGATCGTTTCGTTCTGAAAATATCCGGTGCCGCCGAAGACCGCGCGTTTCTCGCCGCGCAGAACTCGATGATGCAACATGTCGGGCGGTGCGTCGAAGTCTGCCCCAAAGTCGTGCCTGCTGTAAATGGACAATCGATCGCGGAAGTAAGTAGCTCAGACAGTCAGACTCATCTTGTTCGCTTGGTAACTTTTCTTGATGGCGACCCAATGGCCGCTGTCCGATACCATCCGCCGGAACTACTGCACGATCTGGGCCGTTGCGTCGGCCAGATGGATGCGGCGCTCGTCGACTTTGATCACGACGCTCTTCACCGCCAGTTTCACTGGGACCTAGCCGAGGCCAGTGACATTGTGAGTACGAGAATCGATTCGATCGTCGATGATGAGCAACGCCGTTTCATTGAGTACTTTCGGGAGCAGTTTGAGAAGCATACATCGCCGCTTCTCGATCAACTTCCTAAAAGCGTCATACATAGCGATGCGAACGATGGCAACGTCATCGTCCAGCAAGCGGCACTTGGTGTACCGGCGACTAACATCGTCGGCCTGATTGATTTTGGGGATGCGGTTTACTCCTGGACCGTCGGCGACTTGGCGATTGCTGTCGCTTACGCGATTCTCGGCAAGCCGGACCCTCTGTCCGTCGCCATCGAAATCGTACGCGGTTATCATGCCGAGCGACCTCTTAGCGAAGAGGAATGCGCGGCAATACACGGACTGGTCTGTATGCGGCTGAGTGTGAGCGCCGTCATCGGCGCTGATCAGCAACGAGCTCGTCCCGACGATCCGTATTTGGGCATCAGTCAAGCGCCCATTCGTGAAACGATGCCACGACTGGCCCGCATCCCATACGGGTTTGCCACGGCTGCCTTACGATCGGCCCGCGGTCTTCCTCCCGTCAAGAAACACGATGACGTGTGCAAGTGGCTCGATACGCACCGAGACACCTTTGTTTTCCCAATCCAATGCCATTCAAAACACACTCAACTCACCGTGCTCGATCTGGGTGTTGAAAGTGCATTACTGCCTGGCGGTGAAAATGCCCTGTGTGAACAGACACTGACACGCGTCGTGCAAAACGAACTGACGGCGCACGATGCCACGATTGGCGTCGGGCGATATCTAGAACCACGATTGTTGTATACGACGGAACAGTTCATCGACGGCGACAGCTGGCAAGAAGAACGTCGAACGGTCCATTTGGGAATCGATCTTTTTGCGAGTGCTGGCAGCGAGGTGCAAGCGCCGTTGGACGGCACGGTCCATATTGTGTGCGAGATAAGAAAACCGCTTGACTACGGAACGCTGGTTATCCTGCGTCACGAGACGGACGACGGTGACTGTTTCTTTACACTATACGGACATCTTGCGAGACGAACTCAGAACCACTTGCGCGTTGGTCAATCCGTTTCCAAGCGTGAGACTTTCGCATGGTTGGGGGATGCGACGGAAAACGGTGGATGGACTCCTCATTTACACTTTCAAGTCATCCTGGATTTGATTGAACTTGGCCATCAGTTTCCCGGAGTCGGACAGGCTTCACAAAGCGAAGTCTGGTCGGCGCTCTCGCCCGATCCCAATCGTATCCTGCAAATTCCCGCGGAGCTTTTTCCCGCAACTTCGCCGTGCAAAAGTGACACACTTATTGCACGTAGAGAAGGCATCGGACGGAATCTGAGCATAGGATACGACAACCCCGTAAAGATCGTCCGTGGGTGGATGCAGTATCTCTATGACGACACGGGACGTCGCTACATCGACGCTTACAACAACGTTCCGCATGTTGGACACTGCCATCCGGAAATCGTCGAAGCGGCACGACGGCAGTCGCAATTGTTAAACACAAACACTCGCTATTTGAGCGACTTGCTGACCGAATATTCGGCTCGGGTGGCAGCAACGATGCCGGATCCGCTCAATGTCTGTTATTTCGTGAATTCAGCCAGTGAAGCGAACGAATTGGCATTGCGATTGGCTCGAGCGTACACCGGGCAAAGGGACATGATCGTTCTGGAAGGTGCCTACCACGGAAATACTACGACTCTGATTGACATCAGTCCTTACAAGCACAACGGACCGGGCGGACTTGGCTCACCGGAATGGGTCCATGTAGCTCCCATAGCCGACATTTATCGTGGCAAATACCGAGACCAGGAAACGGCTGGCCGGGAGTATGCTGATGGCGTTGGCGTGATCGTCGAAAAATTGAACTCGCGCGGCCGCGGCGTTTGTGGTTTCATTGCTGAGTCGTGTCCCAGCGTTGGCGGACAGATTCTGTTTCCGCGGGAGTACCTGACGGCCGTCTACGAATGTGTGCGTAGCGCTGGCGGCGTTTGTATCGCGGACGATGTGCAGACGGGCTACGGTCGGCTCGGCAAGGCTTTTTATGGCTTCGAACTTCAGCAGGTCGTTCCAGACATCGTCGTGCTCGGTAAACCGATCGGAAATGGACACCCGATTGCGGCCGTAGTAACCACGCCGGCAATTGCGGACGCCTTTGACACCGGAATGGAATTCTTTAGCACATTCGGTGGCAATACCGTCTCATGTGCCGTGGGATTAGCTGTGCTCGACGTTGTGCAACGCGAAAACCTGCAAGCTCATGCGTTGAAATTGGGCGCGCATTTGTTGAGACAGTTTAGTCGATTGAAGGACAGGTTTGATATCATCGGCGACGTACGTGGTGCTGGACTATTCTTGGGAATCGAATTAGTGCGAGATCATCAGTCGCTTGAACCAGCAACGGTCGAAGCGAGTTTTGTTTCAAACCGCATGCGAGACCGTGGGATCCTGCTCGGTGTCGATGGCCCCGCACATAACGTCATTAAGATTCGTCCGCCGATGCCGTTTTCATTCGTAGACGCGGATATCCTTATTGAAATGCTCATCGAAACGTTCGCCGAGCTGTAATGGCT
>CBDUAB010000666.1:0-3574 GCA_965365045.1 uncultured Planctomycetales bacterium | reverse complement strand
AACGCGGCGACTTCGTCGGCAAGATCGCCAAGTGTATCACCCTCGGTCGGTACGCCATCGGAAATGAACACAATGTGGCTGTTCTCGGGCGATGCATTCCACGGAGCGAGTAAAGCCTCTGCCGCTTCCAAGGCCACCTCGTAATTGGTCAAGCCGCCGAGATTAAACGCATTGAGGGCATCAAGTACGTCCGACGTGCCATTTCCATCCAGATCGGCAGTTGGCGATGTGAACGACAAATCTCCAGCAGTCGGATCCATGTCCAACGCTACGGTGTGGTTTCCCCCGTCGAAGGCTACCACGCCGATTTCCGCATTGATGCTGAACGAAGCTATGAACTTAACGGCCTCGGCAACAGCCGCAATTTCAACTTCGAGAACCGATTCGTTAGTGCCGTCGTCATTCAGGTCCACGCCTGAATCCTCTTCGGTACTACCCGAATAGTCGATCACGAAGACGACGTGCGCATCGGTGCCTAAGCGCGCGCCGCAGCGACCGTCCGCATCGATGTCTTCGCATTTGATCCCGTGGATCGATCCGGCCACAAAGTTCCCGATCGCCAAGTCGGGAATGCCGTCGCCATCGGCGTCCAGGATGCGCTCCTCTTGAAGTGAATCCGGCGGCAGCATCGCGCCGCCGTCATAGGCGACCCATTCGATGCCGCTGAGAACTTCGATTTCCAGCGGTGGTTGGGATGCGAAGAAACCCGGCTCAAGCACTTCGGTCAGCACATAATTGCCAGGAACGAGGCCGGTAAACCAGAATTCGCCTTCGTCATTCGTGACCCCACTTTGCGGTTCAATCGGAATGCCGTTCGGGTTCTCGCCCTCAAGCGTGAACGTGACGCCGCCCAAACGAGGCTCGTCGGCATCTTCGACACCGTTACCGTTGATATCGTGATACTTGTAGCCGTGTATCGAGCCATTGAGGAAATTGCCAAAGCTCACACCCTCGACGATCTGGTCGCTTTCCAAATCGAGCGCAACGGAAACCGGCGTTGAATTCATCCATCCGGCCGGCACCGTTTCGGTCACCGTATACTTCCCCGCGGGCAGATCCGTAAACCAATATTCGCCGTTGTCGTCGGTAAACGCCGACGTCATGATTGTCCGCCCAAGTGTATCCGTGCCGTCCAACGTTATCTCGACACCCGCTACTCGGGGCTCATCTTCGTCTTGGCCGTTGGTGTTGAGGTCATTGAATTTGTATCCGTGGATTTCGGCGTTGGCGAGTTCGAACGATGCGGCTCCATCGGCTTGGAATTGGGCATCGTCCTGTCCATTGAAATTACCAATCGATGGATCAAATCCATTAAAGAACACCATCGAAGGGTCGACTTGCTTGAACGCCACTTTGTTTGTCGTGCTAAGATCGACACCTTCGAATTCAATTGCACTGGGCGGCACGATAATGAAAGTTGAATTGGTAAAGTCCACGTCACCGCCGGCTAATGTCGATCCGATGTTCGCGACAAAAGTTTGTTGGCCGAGATAGTCGTCAGCGGAAAACTGATCGAACAGGTCCACCATTACTTGGCCAGGAATGTTGGGGTCTTCTTCGGCGACGTAATTCGCGCGCAAAGTTGTGATGTCGGCTGACAGGATCAACGTGCCATCGTCAAAGCCGGTGCCCTCAAGGTCATCGGCGTTGTTCGCACCGTCAATGTAAAGCTTCAGAGTTCCACCGGTGGACAAATCAAAGATCGCGGTTTCGGGGATGGAGCCACCACCCGGATAGTCAAATGACGTGGCGGAAGCTGAGTCCAGTTCAATGTCCGATTCAATGGTGGCCGTGATTTCATAATCGGTGCCCAGTCCCGTGTCAGGCACCACACCATTCATATCATCTAGAAACGATCCTAACTTTGCTTGATAGTAATAATTCGATGACGACGTCGTACCATTGACGAGACTCCCGAAATCCTCGATGGCGCTATTGCCAGGCAAGAAGTCCAGCGAGACAAAATGGAAATCCGGAGTGCCAGGTGAAAGACCATCCGGACTGAATGTGATGTCCGTGGCCAAGAGCACGCGATCTTCAAGCGACTCACTGGAGAGTTGTCGTCTGGAGGCATTCTGTTGGTGGGCTTTTTGCCGGCGGCGGCGAGTGCGAAGAAGAGAAGATGGGCGGGAGCACTTGCGGTCAATCATGCGGATACCTCTGCACGTGCGCAGTTTGAGATCAAGGTGATAGGGTCAAAGTTGAACTACACCGTCGGCGGGGACATATTACCCCCACGGAGGATATACATACGGTTAACGGTTATAACTGGTGAATCCAGTAATGCAAGTAATCTGGGATAAAAAGGCTTGAACGCGATCCCCGGCGATTAGGGGCCAATGACCAATTAGAGAGAGAGGGGAATTTTGGGAAGTTTGCGAGGATTTAACGATCGTGCGTGCATGCTGGCAGGATAGGCAAAATAGTAGTGTGATACACAACTGACGCGCAAGATTACCGACCCGACCGAAATCGCCGGTTGTACTTTTTGTGGAGAAAAAGTTTTTTATCGTTTTGGACTGCTGGACCGCCGGGAAGGGGCGAAATGGTTTCACCATCGCGGGTCAAGAGGTCTCGGTCCTTACACCAACCGTTGGTCTCCAGCACAAACATCCGCGTCCAGGCAGTGGACGGTGTTTTCCGTATTTGATTGCCAAAGCGGAGCTCAATTTCTTCGCCGGGACCGACAATTGCCATGGCGTCATCCGAGCTTGCGACAAGCTCAGCGGCGGAGCCAAAGTTCGTGTAGAACCCCGTTTGGTGGTGCGTGTCCCATAACGGGGTACGGCGATTGTAATCGTAGTACGGTCGCCGTTGTGCATTGTCAGTACGCACCGGAAAACCGACCTCGGAAACAATCGCGCCGAGTAGCGGCAATTCCGTACGCATCGCCTGAGGGCATTTTTCGGCGGACACGATGTAGATTGCATCGAAGTAGATTTCCATATTGGTGCGCAAACGCAGCGTTCGAACTCCTGTTGGCAGTTTTTTCTTCGTCAGTGGCAAGGATGCTTGACGGGGCATGCCGGCCATGTATCCAAATTGTTCGTGAAGGATTTGCCACTGGCCCTTCCCGTCCAGGGCCTCGAGTGTTGGAGCATCATAGCTCGCGCCGGCTTGCCATGCCGCGAACATCGTTTGCGAGTAAGGGTACTCGATCCATCCATGAAAAACGAGAACGGGGTCTCCGGATACGGCATCAAGAGGCTGTGCGAACTCGACGACGAGTTCATGTCGCTCGGTGCGGCCGAAAAATCGAGGATCTTTTGCGGCCGGTTCCGCGGCGTGTCCATCGGCGGACAAGATGTCGGCGGTAACTTCGGTGCCGCTCTGATCGGTCGCCTTCGTTGGCTTGATAACTTCTCGGTAAAAAATCGGCTTCCCCGACACCGCAGGGCCACCGGTCGCCATCCGCTCGTCGAGCGTCATATGCCAACCGGGTGGCAAGTCGTACGCCACCAGCCGCGCGGCGTCCAGATACATGACTTCTTCCATCGGCTCGCCTATTTTGATGACGAACTCGTCATCGCGGGGAGCTACCAGATCGGCGGGAAACAACAGGTTCTCCCACGGA
>CBDUAB010000665.1:0-3590 GCA_965365045.1 uncultured Planctomycetales bacterium | reverse complement strand
CATATCTGATCTTTTTCACTGTGAAGTCGGATATTGTCTCAGTGATCGCCGTCGTGCATGGCTCATCGCACCCTGAAATATGGCGAAACCGCAATTGAATATGAACCGGGATATCCAACATGGATCGCGCGTGAAGCGGACGCCAACACGGCCGATGAAGGTCGGGCATCGATATGCATGGTTCGTGTTCCTGCTGCTCTTCGCGATTGTTGCGGGAGTGGCCTGCCGCACCTATTATGCATTTGTTCTTCTGCCCGGCTTCCACAATGGATGGACGGAAGCCTGGTCACGACTCATTGACTTCGAAGGATGGTGGGCTGTTGTTTCGAGCCCAGTGGGCATGACTCTCAACTTGATCTGGATTGTGCCATTGGCTCTGGCTCTGCTGATCTGGCCAAACAAAACGAAGAGCCACCCAACAACGCATGCCCGCTGAGCCGACGCATCCGTGCGGCGGACGACGTCCGCTATACTTCAATTGGCCGGCCCAAGTCCTGTGGTCAAGGGAATTCTTGAGTACGTTGGACAATGGGAGGAGGTGATATGTCTACGGGTGAGTTCCCTGATATCTCTGATGTGCTCGGACACGTTCGTACATGGACACCCGGCATGAGAATCATGCTAGCTCGCAAGGTTCTGGAAACACTCGAATCGCCGGCGATTCCCGAACCGCCGCGAACGATGCTCCTGGATGACGTTATCGGGCTGCTCCACACTGACAAACCGGCACCAAACGACGAGGAGTGCGAGCGAATTGTAGAGCAGGAACGTGCAAGGAAATATGGATGATTCGCGTCTTGCTCGACACGAACGTCGTCTTGGATGCCCTTCTGAATCGCTGACCGGTTAAGCCTCGTCGAGCAGATCTGGGACGGAATCGGCCAATCCGACGAACCTCTCATCCTGCGCGATTGGCACAAGGAGGAGGCGTGCGGCGGAATTGGACGCCGACCCCAGTATTTCAATAACTCGCGACGAGCTTTGGAAACGCGTCGACGATGACACCCGATGAGTCACTTCGTTCTCATCCTGACGTCACGTCGGACCTGCGTGAAGCAATCGCCTGGTACTCTGGAATCTCAGTGGATTTAGCCGATCGATTTCGCGTGTAAAATGTAAGCTTTCGATTAGGTGACGATTTCTTCCACGACGCGTCCGTGCACGTCCGTCAGACGGAAGTCGCGGCCGGAGTAACGATAGGTGAGTTGCTCGTGGTCGATTCCCAATAGATGCAAGATAGTCGCGTGGAGATCGTGAATGTGCACGCGTCCTGCGACGGCATTCATACCAAACTCGTCCGTGGCGCCGTGCATCATGCCGCCACGAACTCCTCCGCCGGCCATGAAAATTGAAAAGCCCGTGTGATGATGATCGCGACCTGGCTTGTTCCGTTTCTTGTTCTTGTCGATTTGTGCGTAAGGGGTCCGGCCGAACTCGCCGCCCCAGATTACCAGCGTTTCATCTAGCAGACCTTGGCGTTTCAGATCGCTGAGCAACGCGGCGGTACCACGGTCGCTGTCCGCGCACAACTTGCGATGTCCATCATCGTTGTTCGTGTGCGTGTCCCACGGTTGTTTGCTTTTGGGTGTCACGTAATAAACTTGCACAAAACGGACACCTCGTTCGGTCAGTCGACGGGCAAGTAAACAGGAACGCCCGTACAGCGAGTCGCCGTACATTTCCCGCGTCGCCTCGGATTCGAGGTTTATATCAAAGGCCTCGCTCGCGGTGCTTTGCATCTGAAAGGCCAGCTCCAGCGAACGGATCTGTGATTCAAGTCGTGAATCGTGTTCGTGCTGACGTTGATGGATGCGATTGAGCGCTTGCGCCAAATCGAGCTGTTTCCGTTGTTGCTGGCGCTCGAGGTGCGGATGCCGCAGATTGGCAATGAGCTTCTCGACACGCATGTCCTCGGTGCTGAGCGCCGTGGCTTGAAACTCGCCCGGCAAGAATGAATTTGACCACAACTGCGGACCGACTACGGGTCGGCCAGGAGACAGCGCGACATAAGAAGGCAGATTGTTGTTCTCGCTGCCCAATCCGTAGGTTACCCAAGACCCGAGCGACGGCCGCACCGGTTGTTGATTGCCGGAATGCATCAACAGCAGACCCGGTTCGTGATTAGGGACGTCCGTGTGCATCCCGCGCAACACACAGAGATCGTCCGCACACATTGACAAGTGCGGAAACAATTCGCTCATCACCACGCCACTTTGACCGTGGGGGCGAAACGCGAACGGCGAGGCCTTGTAGCCGCCGGACGGTTTTTTGTGCAGTTTGCCCTGCGGTGCTTCACCTTCGTATTTGGCCAAAGCCGGTTTGGGGTCAAACGTATCGACGTGCGACGGACCGCCATTCATGAACAGAAATATGACTCGCTTGGCACGCGGTGCGAAGTGTGGTGCCTGTGAAGGTTTTCCGGCCTTGGTTGCGGCTGACAACAGACCTGCATCGAGCAGCGCACAGGTCAGACCGAGCAGGCCGAATCCCGCACCCGAACGCTGCAGCAATTGACGGCGTGTGAATTGATTGGATTGCATGTGATTTCAGCTCAGTCGACGAACATTAATTCGTTGATTGCAAACAACGCTTGTGTGTAGTCACGCCACAACATCTCATCCGCGGATGATTGTTGCAAGTATTCTAATCCTAAATCCAGTTCGGTTTGACTAGGCTCACGACTAAACAACAGTTCGTACATGAATCGAATTCTGTCTGGTGCCGAAGTCGTGATCTTGCTTGCCCGCGTTGCCAACGCTTCGGCTTGAGCAACGACAAATGGACTATTCATTACAAATAGCTTTTGAATGGGTGTCGTCGTCGCAACGCGTCGCGCGGCATGAACGTTGGGATCGGGAAAATCGAACAACGCCAGAAACTGGTTAAGTTGCAAACGACTCACATGGCTATAAACAGTCCGCCTCCGCACGTCCGGTTCTGCCGGATCCACGGAGCGACCACCAACGGTGCGATCCAATTGCCCCGTGGCGGCCAGTAGCGCATCACGCCAAGATTCGACATCGAGACGTCGTGGCCGCATTCGTGCCAGCCAGTGGTTTTCCGGGTCGGCCGCAAGTTTTTTCTCCGTCGTGGAGACCGTTTGCCGGTAGGTCGCGGAGAGAACAATCTCGCGATGTAGCCATTTCCACGACCAGCCGGACTCCATGAACCGCACGGCCAAGTCGTCCAACAATTGAGGATGCGTTGGTTTTGCTCCCATCGCACCAAAATTGCTTAGCGTGGCCACGACGGGCTGCCCAAAATGCTGGTGCCAGAGACGATTCACCAAGACGCGGGCCGTAAGTGGGTTGTCCGGAGCGGCGATCACGTCGGCAAGTTCGCGGCGACCACTGCCTTCGACGAAGTTCACGCGTGTCCGCGACGAAAGTACTTGCAAGAAACCTCTGCTCACGAGCGGACCGCGCTTTTCCATGTCACCCCGAATCGCCACATGCAAATCACGGCTTGTATTGCCATCGCGAACGATGTGCATTGCGTCCTTTGGTTGCTTGGCGTGGCCATTTTTGCCGAGAGGCTTGTCCTTGCTGAGCGGATGATTGTACATCTCCGTACTGGCAAAGACGCCTGCC
>CBDUAB010000664.1:0-3592 GCA_965365045.1 uncultured Planctomycetales bacterium | reverse complement strand
TTTGACGACAATGGAGTCTTGAACACGATCGATATTGATTTGCTCATGAATGAGGAGGCTGCCCATGTCTGGCAAAAGTTATCCCCATGACCGTCCCCGCCGTTGACATGCAACTGTCGGTGCGTTTCATAATGAAATACAACACCTGCAGGGATTGGAACTGTTGGTCGAGTTGACTGGCAATACCAAGCTGTTGGAGTTTTCGTTACTTTAGTTTCACGATTACTTTGTCAATTTCCCCGTCAAACTCGAATGGTCGTCGTTCGGCGTAGTCTCGCGAAACGGGCGAACCGAGATCGATGCCGACGTCAAAGGTCTCGCTGGCAGTGAAGGCGAGCGGGACGGTACGTTTTGTGGTCATGCGGGAGACTTCCTTGCCATCGACGGTCATCACAATCTCGGCTGGAGCGCCGGGTTTGGCCAGAGTGGTATCCACAACGATTGTATGCTTTCCGGGCGCGAGCGTCTCCTTCGTCCTGGTAATGTAACGCTCGATGATCATCAGGTTATATTCGAAGACCAGATAACCGTCGTCCATGTAGCACGTAATACCACCACTGGCGCCTCCGAGGGCGTAGAGGGCGCCTGTTGCATTTTCGCCGACTTCGAGTTCGACGGTGACCGTGTTGCTTTTCTTTCCCAGTCCGGGCGCCGTGAACTCGGGCATCCTGCGCGTATCCTGACGAAAAGTCCAATGGGTGTAGGAGGATGCGTGAATGTCCTCAGGGTGAAGTCTCAGCCAGTTACCCGCCCCGATCGGAAAGTCCTTGTTCTCCTCGGCCACTTTCAGAAAAAGCTTCTTCATCTCGTCGAGTTTTTCAGGATGTTGTTTGGAGAGATCGTTTACTTGCGAAAAATCATTTCGCAAATCATACAGTTGCCAGGTATCAGTTGCGGAGTCCCACTGCCTGTCAAACCCACCCTGGGCAGCTCTCCATGGAATAAACGGCCCGAAAGCGCTGGCGAACCAACCGTCGTGGTAGACGCCCCGACTGCCGTTGTTGTCGAAGAACTGTGTTTTCTTGCGCCCATTCGCTGCCCCGTCGGCAAACGTGTAAGCGAGGCTGATTCCGTCCATCGGCATCTGCTTGTAACCATGAACGACCTTCGGGTGCGGAATCCCAAGAATCTCATACAACGTCGGCGCAATGTCGACGACATGATGGAATTGGCTCCGCATCGTCTTATCTGACTGGATCCCCTTCGGCCAGGACACGACCATCGGATTGCGAGTTCCGCCAAAGTGAGCCGCGACCAGTTTGGTGCTCCTAAGCGGCGTGCAACCCGCCCAAGCCCAGCCGGCATGGTACATGTTATCCATCTCCGGACCGCCGAGCGCATCGAGCCCACCTAACTGTTCCATTGCTGACATTTGCTGCTCGATCGTATTGGGAATTCCATTCTGCGCAAGTAGCTCGCTGATCGATCCTTGCTGGCCTTCGGCACTCGAACCGTTGTCACCAAAGATATAGAACACGATTGTGTTGTCCTTGAGTCCGCGCTGCTCGAGCCCGTCGATGATCTCTCCGATCTGATGATCCGTATGTTCCATGAACCCTGCGAAGACTTCCATTAGTCTTCTTTGGAAGGCGCGTTGATCCTCGGGGATGCTCTCCCAGGAAGCCATCGTCGGATCACGCTCGGTGAGTTTCGTGTCTTTTGGAATGACTCCCAACTCCAGTTGACGTTTGAAGACGCGCTCCCGATAAGCGTCCCACCCGTCATCGAATTTGCCTTTGTATTTATCGGCCCACTCTTTGAATACGTGGTGCGGCCCGTGAACCGCGCCAGGTGCCCAGTACATCAGAAAGGGGTTGTCGGGCGAAAATGCCTGGTGTTTGTCAATCCAGGCTAGCGCCTTGTCCTTCATGTCCACCGTCAGGTGATACGTAGGATCGTCATGCGGCGGCTCGACCGTGTTGTAGTTTTCATAAAGACGCGGCTCCCACTGGGACGTTTCGCCAGCCAAGAAACCATAAAAATATTCAAACCCGTAACCGTTCGGCCAACGGTCCTTCGGACCCATCGCTGTCGTCTCTGTTGCCGGCGTGTTATGCCATTTACCAAAGGCTGAGGTGTGGTATCCATATTCCTTCAGAATTTCTGCCATCGTGGCGGCTTCTTTGGGAATGATGCCGGTGTAGCCATCAAAGGCGACCGCGCGTTCGGCGATGGTACCCGAACCAACGCGCGTGTGATTTCGACCGGTCAGCAATGCCGCCCGCGTAGGCGAGCAGATCGACGTCGTGTGGAAGGCGTTGTAACGAATGCCCTCGTTAGCCAACCTGGTCAGTGTCGGCGTGTGGACGTCGCCACCAAACGTATCAGAAACACCAAAGCCAACGTCGTCAATCAGGATGATAAGGATATTGGGAGCATCTGTGGGTAGTCGTTGCTTGGGCGTTCCCCATTTCATGGTGGAATCCTGCAGCCTCGGTTTCGTCACACTGGCCGACGGTGTCGGCGGAAACGGCAACACCGATCCATCATCCTGTGCGGCAAGAGGTGCGTTGAGGAATGTCAACAATGAAAATGCGGCGACAAGGCAGGCGGTGGTACGGCGGATCATGAAATCTCCATTGTAATGATATCCGAACCTCACCGTCATAAACGATTGGTTGGGGTACTTGTGATTATTGACGATTCCAGACACCCTATTTTCTTGGAGGTCTGCGTAAAGTAGCGGGAATTGCTGGCGAGAATTCCAAAAACTTACAACAAGTTGTGTGGGATCCATTCGCGTGTGTGTGCTGCGTACGCAATCCAGTTTACCCAAAAAAGCAGGATGTCTGGATTTCCTGCCTTCATGACCGGCGGCATCCGCGAAAAAAATCTTTCCCACGGCTTTTCGATGTTTCGAGATTTGAGATGAGTCCCATCGGTCTGTTCGACTGCGCGACCCGATTAATCGAGGGCCCGCAAGGTGCACGACAGCCAGCGGAGTTTGGGAGATGCGGCCGTCGTGCCGACCGACAACTAATTTCCGGAGCGGCTTGAGCCAGGTTGAAGGAACTTGACGTGGCCAGCGACGGACTCGCCACTCTCGTCACGGCGCAGTGCGACGAGAGCAAGGACAGTTTGGCCAATCGTTAGGCGCTTCTGTTGCGCGTATGCGATGCCAGCGTGCTCTGATCCAGTCGCGTGGATTCGCAGAAAGTCATCATCATGAGTAACAAGCACTCGGCCGTCTCTTCTTGCATAATCGAGTTGCTCAGGGTCGGAAGCTCCGATTAGCCCTACTGCCTTGGAAGTAGTGACATCGATACCGCGATGCTGAAGTCCGTTTGCGATGGCGTTGGCAACGCTTTCGTCAAGATGATATTTGATTTCCATTGGCATCCTTGCCTTGTGGTGCCTGAAGGCCTGGAGTTGCCGTCATCCTCTCAACGAGTTCGTCCGCGGCGCGGATGTGTTCTTCAATCAGTTTGCGGTTGTCGTGATAGAATGTCAAAGCGGCATAAACATCGCCGTGGGTGAGCTGCGCGTAATCTGTAATGATTTGGTCGGGAGACTGCCCTTGCTCGGTCCAGACTACGATGTCCTGCACGCGGATCCGCGTTCCAGCGATTCGCGGCTTGCCGCCACACGTACC
>CBDUAB010000663.1:0-3602 GCA_965365045.1 uncultured Planctomycetales bacterium | reverse complement strand
CCTGGGTCAGTAACTGCGCTCCACTAACTGAACTGACCGCCGCATCCAAGCGTCACTGCGTAGCGTGCGGCGGTGTACAAGCCCACCGTTGGAAACAGCATTTGGCCAAGTTCAGCGGGGAAATCGCCCGCTGAACCGGCGGTTGCCTTCGAGTAGATGTGGAAGATCGGACATAGTTGTACCTCCGTTGATTAGATCGAGGGTGCGAGAGCTAGTTTGGCGCCGCTTTCGCCAGGCGCGGCGATAGTGGCGTCGTCGTTTCAGGTGATTCGAGCAGGGCCGGTTGTTGCAGTTCGGCGGTTTGCTCATACAGCCCAGGGGAAGCGTAGTGAACTTTAATTTCATTGTTCATCATGATTACTGTCCTTTCAGGCCTCGTTACTGTTGATGTTGCTACAGGTCGTCGGCAAACAAACCTTAACCTGCGGTGCGGATTATGGTGGGGTCGTGCGGCTCCACCGGAGCGGACAGCAGGTTCAGCTCTTGACGCTCGGCGGTCGCACGCCACTCCTCGCTTTCGTGAGCTAGCACGGGTTCGTTCAGCACTGGAAAACCCTTCTCACGTTCCCACTGATCGAAGTTAGGAACACGGCTCAGCAGCATCCGAAACATGAAAGCAAACGCCGCCAGTTTTCCGCCCTTGGAAAATCGCGGATGAATCAACGAGGGGTTATCCAGGTACCGGCGAGCGATGCTCTCAAATGACTCCGGTTTTCTATCCGTGATCCGCTCGACATGATCGGTTGGCGCGCCCGTTTCGTATGCACCGTGGCGAATCTCCTCGGCGTAATAACGGATCTGGGCTATTTCAAATTCAGACGCACCGAGAGCCTTTGCCGCTTTGGCGAACATTTTCATTGAGGAGTCCTTGTACTTGACTTTTCGCCCAGTGACATTGGTCAAGATACCGGCGATGTCATGAGGCGAGAGTAATTCTGGACCGGTTGGCCGGTAGCTCTTGCCGATATGCGGTCCGGGGTTGGCTAACACGCCGGCCGCGACGCGGGCGATGTCTTCGTTCGAGGGTGGTGCGTTCTTGCCATTTCCGAATGGGGCGACCAGCATGCCGAAATGCTTGATGGCGGGCAGTCCCAACAGGTAGAGAAAGGCAAATATGCCGGGATTGATATGGATGACATCCACCGACGGCATCCAACGGTACAACTGATTTGCGATCCAGTGCTCGCGGGTTACGATCGATGGATGAGTCGAGTGGGGATTCCAGCCACTCATTAACGCAACGACTTCGAGTTTTGCCTCTTCCGCAGCGATTGCGAATAGCATGGCTCCATTCAATAGATTTGCAGCAAACGGCGGACAGTAATAGGCGCGCTGAACGCCAACAAGGGCCTTTCGCAGATCGCGCAGGTCGAACAAATCGCCGACGGCAATTTGGGCACCAGCTTTTTCCAAGGCCTCACTGCGAGCGTCGCGCCGTCGAACGAAGGCACGCACGGGAAATCCCTTTTCCAATAACTGCAAAACGGCGGCTGCGCCCGTACGTCCGGCCGCTGAGGTGACGAGAATCCTGGGCTTGGTCATTTTCTTTCTCCTTCCAAGAGTTGTGATGCATAAGGCGTTAATGGTGACGTGGTGTTTACTCACTAACCAACGAGCATTTTGACCAGCGCGAAAAGGTGCGCGATCATGAACAACGGGACGGTGAAGTTCGGCGCTAAGACCATGGGAAACTGGAAGACGATCGATGCGTCTGGCTTGTTGTAGTACATGCGAAGGGGCGAAGGCACGGAAAAGAACATCGAGACGCCCGCGCCGATAAAGACTGAGAAACCGGCCAAATGCCAGGCGATGAGGAAACCAGAATCCAAAGGGCCATTTGCAACGAGTGCGGTGACAACGGCAGCGCTGATCCCGAACAGCACGTCCGGCAATGAACCAAGAAGTACGAAGTGGAGCGGCAATTCGCCCTGCAAGTATTTGATTACCGTTCCGATCGCCAACAATCGGAGAATATGGATCGCCGCCAGTTGAGCATCCGGTGTTCCGTGGGCGGCAAGCACGAGACCCTCACGTGCGCCGGGCAGAATTGCAAACAGCAGGCTCGCTAACGTCACGACAATCGCCACGCCCACAAGATTGGAAAAAAAGCGGGTGTGCCTCAAAAAGAAGCCGCTCACTCCCAGGTACGTCACAGCGCCCATCCAGACCAGCATAACGGCGACCCAGAACAAGACCGTCCACACGTATCCCGGTGCCCCGCCTCCGCCCACTAGCAACCAATAGGCAAGCCATGCCAGTTCCGTCAGGCCGAGCCAGACGATCAGCGCTCTCAACCGTTCGTATGCGCTCTTTTCTTGTTTGGGTGCGCTCTTTTCTTGTTTGGGTGCGCTGCTCCCGACTGCAGTGGAAGCGGGTAGGAGGCTGTTGTGCGTGATTGTTTTGCTCATCTACATTTCTCCCAAGATTTCATGGCGACTCTCCTTCGGGAAATAATTTTGTATATGCAAGTATCTGCACGGAAAAAACTATTTGCTGGACTGGTTAGAGCGGATTCGACGTACGGCGTCGTCGATCGAGGCCACTGCATCGGCACCAATTAGCTTCTTCACCTTTTCTTGTGCCTCTTCCCATGCTGGCATGGCTCGCTCCAGCAATCTTCTTCCTTTGGCCGTCAACCGGAATGGCTGTGCTCGTCCATCGTCATCAGAAACGACTTCGAGCCATCCCTTGGCCTTCATTCGCTCGGCATTTCGGCTCAACGTCGAAATGTCGAGTTGCAACCGATCACAGACATCCGCCGGCCGAGCCAATCCAAGCTTGGCCGTCACAACCAGGATATTCAACTGGCTCGCCTTCACGCCGAGGGGCCGCAAGGCATCGTCGTAAATGTTCGTCACCACTCTATTGAGCATTCGCAATCGCACTGCCAGACACTCCCGTGCAATGACGTCTTCCGTTCGGTTTTTCGTTTGTTCAGCCATGTCAATCTCCGCTGCATGTATTTGTATATACAATTATCGTCCGCGTCAACCCATGATCGAGAATATTTTTGGAATTCTTTCGTTCGGCCGGAACTTGAAATTCTTGGAGCCGTTGAGAGGGTTTTCGACAGTGGTCAGAAAACGTTCGGTTGCTGATGCTTCCCACAAACCCTGGAATCGGGTTTTGAGACAAATCCGGTGTCAAAGCCAACTGGAATCCATCGCTTGAGAGCATTTTGGACTTGTCTCTTCTCGATCACCGGAGATGTAACGAATGGCATCCGCAGCGTCGATTGCGAGCGAAATGCCGTTGAGTACGAAGAGCGTTCGAATCCAGATGCCCAGCGCGTCGCTCGTCGGGATGTCGCCCAATCTCGTGAACAAGAAGGCCAGCATCGGAACCCATAAGATGTGGCCAAGGCCCACAATGCGCGTGAAGCCAAAACGAGCCGTCAAGAGCGTCATCAGCGCCATGCTGGCCAAAATCGTTCCCAGCACCACCAGCGCTTCTACGTGATGCAGGAAGAAGAGCGGCGTGACAACATTAGCTGTGATCATCAGCATGAGCCAAAGTTGCCATTGCAACGGCATCTTTAGCATTCCTTTGTTGAACTTAATGAAGGCTTTCATGTCATATCTCCTTTCGTGCTGGACCATTCG
>CBDUAB010000662.1:0-3602 GCA_965365045.1 uncultured Planctomycetales bacterium | reverse complement strand
ATGCCGTATTTCGTGACGTTGATGGGTACGCAATACGATCGCTCTCCGTCCTTGATACGCTGCGCAATGTCTTTTAGGACAACCTCTCGGCTGCCGGTCGTTACCGAAACATGCCCTAATGTATGTTTTTTGATCATTTTTCAATTACAAAATTCTCAAGCTGTAGGACTTCCAAACCGGAATTCAAGAACGTGTGTATTGCGTCCTCCGGCGTACAGACAATCGGGTCGCCATGCAAGTTGAACGATGTGTTCAGCACGCCGCCTATTCCAGTGAGCTTTTCATATTTCGACACGAGGTCGTAGTAATTCGGATGGTTTTCCGGATCGACGATCTGACAGCGCGTGGATCGGTCGAAAGGGTGCAATCCCGCGGTGATTGCGTCCCAAGCATCTGGCTTAGTATCCGGAGCCATCGTCATGTAGGGACATCGGTAATCGCTGCGCATGTCCACGTACCGGTCCCGGTATTCGCGCAGAATCGAAGGTGCAAAGGGCATCCAAAAGTCACGCATCTTGATCGCCTTGTTGATCTTGTGAACGATCTGAGCTTTGCGTGCGTCGGCAAGGATGGAACGGTTGCCTAAAGCCCGCGCACCCCACTCCATGCGGCCGCAAAAACGCCCAACCACTTTGCCGTCGGCGATTCGCTGAGCAATCACGCTATTCACATCGTCGTGCCGCGCGACGGTACATTCATGGCCTTTGAGTTCTTGCTCAATTGCCACGGCACAATCGTCATTCGTGTAGCTTGGCCCCCAATAAACCATGCCCACAGGCTTGATGTCGCTCTGAGGAAAACCCCGCTTTAACGCCGACAGAATGCAAGCGCCAATGGGATTGGATTCATCGCCGCAACTTGGAAACACAAAAAGAGACTCAACGCCGTCAAGTTGGCTGATTCTGTAGTTGAGCTTTACGTTCATGAACCCACCACCGGACAATACAACGTTACCGATTCCCGTCACACGGACAGCATTGCGAACCCACTCCGAAATAACTTCTTCAAAAATCAACTGAACAGCGCCGGCAACAATGTCGAAACGCGCATTCTTGAGGTCTCTGCGCAAGCGCTTTTCAAATTGCCATTTCCACGCCTTGGATTTATTCACGAACTTAAGCGGATCGTCAGGGTCGATGGAGAAGTACGACCGAAAGATCTCAACGACCTCATTCATTCCGTGTTCCGTCGCATACGGCGCCATGCCCATCACTTTGTATTCGTGCGACATCGGCTTCATACCGAGAAACTGCGTGACTCGAGTGTAGAAGTCGCAGATTGAGTTGTAGTTGAACACTTCCGAAATCCGCTTAATTTCGCCACCTTCCGCCACGTTGATCGTCGCGCAAACCGCGTCGCCTGATCCATCCAACGTCACCACAAGGCACTTGCGGTCACGGATCCAGCTCATGTGGTAGGCCGTGGTCGCATGTAATTCGTGGTGCTCAAAGAAATCGACGTGCGGTGCCTTAACACCCAGATCACCTACATCTTTGCGCAGATTCGTCAGGCGTCGTCGGAACAAATGACTGCCAATCCGTTTAGCGCGGTGGATATTTCGTGAACGTTGCAGTATTGATTGTGGTATGACTTTTACGCCATAACCAAAAACCCGTTTGTGGATGCCCGGTTTGAGATACCCTGCATGCCCGATCTGAGGCATTAACGAACAGACTCCTACGCCGTCAATCTGCCGAGCCGATTTGCCGGTGATTTCAAGACACTTGAGCACTGCCTGTTTGGGAAATCCTGTCCATTCCTTGTCGCGGTTCAGGCGGTCCTCCGAGATGCAGGCGAGGACTTCACCATCTTCGAAAAGGCAAGCTGTTGAAGTGTGTCCATCATGTACGCCTAGGGTCAACATCTATTGATATCCTTATCGCGAAGTAGATACTCCGTCAAAGCATGAAATGCCCATGCTTGACTCCATCGGATGTAGGGAATGCGATTCGTGCAGTACTTGTTTTGCTGGAAATAAAAGAAGCCTTTTTCGTTTTGAAACGTCATGAGGAACTTTGTCAAAATACGATCAAGCAAGGCATCATGGCCGCCGATGCGCGAGAAAAACACAATGGCTTGGGCGTAGGAATGGACATCAATTGGAAACGTCCGATCGTGAAAGTACTTTGCGGTGCCGTCACTCAAGAAGAACGTATCGGCATAGAACTGAATGCCGCGTGCGAATTGTTCGCGGTATTCCTCAGCGGCACCCGCGTCGAGGAAATACTGAATAGCCTGCAAATTGAATCCGGTGTGGAACGAATCAATCCACTGCTGATAATCCGTGTCGGCGTACCACCACGATCCGTCAACGCGTTGACGATCCAGAGAATACTTTAGCGCACGCAACGCGACAGACTTCGCTTCGTCACACGGCTTGTAGTGATCCAGGCGAATTAACAACGAGGCGCCCAGCAAGTTCGCATTGTGAACGATTGTCTTGTCGTGCGGAGTGTAGCTGAAACAGAAAGTGTCGCCGCACCGCGACCGGTGAAGATCGTGTAACAAGAACGGTCTAATCTTCACCGCAAGGTCACGAGCGGCCTCCAACCCACAGAACTCGTAAGCGTCCAACAGGGCGTGGCCAATGAACGACGAATTGACGATCGTGGGAGTTCCCTTGGGAACGAAGAATGCTCGTGACTGCCAGTCAAAATTGTAGCCCCATGCAGCTCCGGACCAACCGCCGCTTTGTGTTTCCTTTAAGAGCCCAATGTGCTGCTCGCATATTTCGCGACAAGTAGGATCGCCGGTGGCTTCATAGAGCTTGGCATAGCCCCACAGAAAGAGCCCCAATCCCTTGGGATTTAGCCCTTTGGGTATGAGTAATAGCGGACGAAGGTTCCACGGCAATCGTTTCATGAGCTGAATCATCGCGATGCGTGGGTACTTTCGACCAACAGAAATCAACCGCAGCAGCGGGCTGTTCAACGCGTCGTAAGGGTCGTAGCCACGGAATGACTGCGACTCGATGAATGTCCTTAACTTGGCGATCGCTATCTTTGCGGTCTCAGATGACCGCGATAGAGTCGCCTCATTCACTTCCTGCATCCCCCACCGTTTCAATAACGACAGGTGTTCGCCGCACTACTGACTGCCCGGCGGCGAATGAAGCCAGAGTAACTGCACGCGATTCAGCCCAGTTGATTGGCGATTCGCGCCCGCTGCGAATCGCCTCAATGAAATCCGATACCATTCGTCCCTGCCCCTTGTTTTGGTTCATGAGTTTCTTGCGCCGCGTTCGGCCGCGTCCGTGGATTTCCAACCGCTTAAAGTCCGACAGAATCGCGGTCGTACCCAATTGATAGACCTCGAGATGCTCCTTGGCGACACCTTTTGCTCCGTTGGCGTAATAATTGATGGTCCCCACGGAACCGTTCTCGAACTCCACATTGATTGCCACGGTATCGTTATGCCCATTGGCATCGGGTAGTGCACTGGCGAAGACCACGCGCGGCAAGGAACCTGCGAGAAACGTCATCAGGTCGATGAAGTGGCAGACTTCACCGACAATGCGCCCGCCGCCAACGTCCATGTCTTGGATCCAACTGTCGGCGTCTATGCGACCTGCGTTGACGCGATAGACCATCGCGCTGGTGACA
>CBDUAB010000661.1:0-3606 GCA_965365045.1 uncultured Planctomycetales bacterium | reverse complement strand
TCTTACGGGTTTACACCCGCCGAGGTTGTTGCCCTCGTAAACGCTGCCCTGGCTTCCGGCGATCCCAATGAAATCAACGATGCGAAGAACCAGTTGGCGGCTGCTAACGAAGAGGGATGCAGCATCGACCAGCAGGGTCGGCCTCGAAATGTTGCCGATACCGACGCGGACGGCGATGTTGATGTGAGAGATCTGACGACTATGATCATCAATTTCACCGGTGCTGGTGGATCGCTAGGCAACATCGACGCGGAAGAAGCTGGGCTTGCCGACAATACGTTCTCATTGGGCGACACGGACCGCGATGGGGACGTGGACATTACCGATCTCACGTTGGCCATTATTAATTTCACAGGTGCTAATCCCTTACCTGCCCCTGTTGCGGCTGCTCTGGACGTGGCTTTCGCGGATATCGGTGATGATGACGAATCTGAGAAAGACGACAAAAATGATTTGGCGCCGGTGGAAGAAGATGTGTTGTCCGACCTGACCAGCCATCGCGAAGTGAAATCCAGATTTGGGGCTAAATCACAGCGATCGGCGTCATTTGCCAGGAGGCACCATTAATAGACCTTTTTTCTTGACGAGTGACCTGACCCGGGATAAATTGGGAATCGTAATCGCTGTTTCAACTGAGGCGCACACCATGAATTCGAATAAGACTTGTCTCGCTTCGCTGTTGGCTTGTCTGCTGGTTCTGGCCGGAGCACCTGGATTGGCGTTTGCTGACTTGGTTGACCTCATCTACAACCCCGGCGATGGTCACGTGCGAATTGACACCAACGGACAGAGCATGGTGAGCTTCTCCTTGCAGAACGACCCGGATGACCCACCGTTTTTTAATACGGAAAATACCGATTTCTCGGACTTGCCAACGCCGTTACTTCCGCCAGACAACACGGCAAGTCAGATCGGTTGGATCGCACAAGACTTGACAAACGGTTTCAACGGTGTGGCGAATCTCGGAAATATCTTTCCTGCCGGATTGTCCCTAACCCAAGTCGAGAGTTTCACGAATATACCGGGCACAATTCCGCCCCAAGGGCGTTTGTATGGACTTGCTCCTTTCCCGCCCGGCGGTGGAGGACAGATGAATGTGGTTGTTCCGGAACCCTCCTCGTTTCTTTTTCTGGGCCTCATTTGCACGGGGATGATCGGCCATTGGTCTTGGAAAAAGCTCACTACGCCGTCGTCGCGTTCGGATTAACGGTGTCGCACATGCGGCTGATCGTGAAGGAGCAATAATCGACGAGCTTTCGATTCGCCAGGGCCGTGCGTGTGAAAACAGAAGACATACGAAGCTTGGGGATTTTGGTTTCTTGACAAAACGAATGTAGCCGTTTATGTTGTTGCTACGTGCTGTCAATACATCGGATATGAGCGTGTTATGCTCGAATCGCGGGTCAGACAGGTCTCGACAAGCTCCTGACCTACCCGGAATGTTAACCAAGATGGTCACAATCACTTAAGTGTTGAGGAGTAGCCAGTGAATATAGAAAGAACCTGTCGGACCTTCATAGTGCCAGTGGTCTTGTTGCTGGTTCTCGGTTTTGCATCCAGTCTAGTCTCGGGTGCAGTCATGCTCGTTTACGACCCGACCGACGGTAACGTAACACTTGACACTAACCAGTTGGCTATGGTGAGTTTTTCTTTAGAGAATGCGCCGGGTCAACCTTTCTTCATTTCTGAAAATGCTGATTTCTCGGAATTGCCTCCTCCATTGTTTCCCCCTGACCTTACTACGACCCAAATCGGCTGGATAGCGCAAGATTTATCTACCGGTTTTGTTGGCGTGGCCAATTTGGGCAACATCTTTCCCACCGGAATGACCCAATCCGAGGTTGAAGCGTTTACGAATATATCCGGCACCGACTCACCTCAGGGACGAGCATTTGCCCTTGGTCCCGTGCCTCCGGGTGGGGGAGGACAAATGACTGTTGCCGTTGTCCCGGAGCCAGCCACCTTTCTCCTTTTTGCGATTGGAGCCTTGTTGAGCCTGCTTTCCATGTCGCGTTCTCGATGAATCATCTACCCCGAAAAGACAATGAAATTGGAAAGAATCCATCTAAGATTCACGTTGGTGTCAATCGTTCTGCTGACTCTTGAGTACACATCCAGTCTCGCATTTGGTTCCGCAGTCGACCTTATTTACGATCCGGTTGACGGCAACGTGCAACTGGATACGAACGGACTGAACATGATCATCTTCACGCTGCAGAACGAGCCGGGCGGCGACGATTTTAATACTGCGAATACCAGTTTTTCCGATCTACCTGCGTCACTCTTTCCTCCCGAAAACACCCCGACTCAAATCGGCTGGATCTCGCTGGACTTATCTGTTGGTTTGGTTGGTGTCGCTGATCTGGGGAATATCTTTCCGATCGGATTGTCAAATTCGGCGTTCGAAGAATTCGCTCCACCGGACTTTCGAATATATGGTATGGGTCCGGTGCCGCCGGGCGGCGGCGGATCAATGAACCTTGTGTATTTCGGCAATCCCGACCCCGTACCGGGCGATGCCAACTCTGACGGGTTGGTGGACGAGTTAGATTTCAACATCTGGCAGGCCAACAATTTCACGGGGTCGTCGGCCGTGAGCGACGGTGACTTCAATCAGGATGGCACCGTGGACGTGAGCGACTTCAACATCTGGAATGACAACCGCACCGACGTCGCTGCTGCCGTGCCTGAACCGACGGGTGGCATTCTGCTGCTGTTAGGTGTTTTGGGGGCTGCTTGCGGCCGTCGCAGGCGCAGGGACGCCTCGCACCCGAACCATCGAAAAAATGGCGAATGGGTAAACATAAGGAGGCTCTCTGGACAATTCGAGGAACAGAGGTGGTATAACCACTCTGTGGTACATTCCTTCCTCGAAATGGCTACTCACCATGACTTCCGTTACTTCGGATCACGGCGCGGAAATACTGTCGCGGATTATCCGACCCGAAGAGGGTGGCATGCCTGCTGAGGCGGCCCAGACGATCCTGCGTTTCCAGCTTGCTCACAACGACCGTGGACGCGTGAACGAACTCGCCGCTAAGGCGCGTGACGGGGTTCTCTCGGCCAATGAACGGCTCGAGCTTGACGAATACGAACGCGTGACCGCGTTGCTGGAGTTGATGCAATCCAAGGCGAGGCTGTCACTGAAACAGGCAGGCGTCTCGTAGTGACGCATGGATCGTGAACTTGACCGACGTCGGCAAAGTAACCATCGATGTTCTTGCAATCAATCTTCCCTATCGTGTAAACTTGCGTGCCGCTTTGATCGCGGAGGGCATTTTCCCCCCTCCACATTGACGAATTCTTGCGACTTCAGCTACGAACGCGATTAGCTAAGCTCGCCAGAACAGCCTTCTGCCACGCATGGAACTCTCGGATCTGTTCCCGTATGTTTTTCGTGATGGCTAACCAGTTGTGCCGCGTGACATCGTGCGCATGGAATTACCTCAACCGCCTCTCGAATTGACCGGTTCGCGACAGTTTCGTGCGTGGCTGCAGGAACACCGCGTGAGTCTGGCTTTCACAACATATCAGGCTGGAAAGCTGTTTCTCATTGGGCGTCAACCGTCAGGACGTCTGAGTATCTTTGAGCGGACATTCAACCGC
>CBDUAB010000660.1:0-3608 GCA_965365045.1 uncultured Planctomycetales bacterium | reverse complement strand
GTGGAATCAGCGAATCGAAGGCGGGAATCGCAACGCACGCTCCGATGCCTTTTAAGAATCGCCGGCGATCAGAAGAGATACCGTTGTGTTCGGTAAAAGGAGGTAGTTTCGTTTTCATCACTGCGCTCCGTTAGGGCCCAACGTTTACTTTGCGATGGCCGCTTCATTCCCCGTGGTTGTCCGACGTTGCCGCTGGACGACGTTGCCGTTGGACAGGGGAGGACTCAAGGATTTCCGTAAGTAGTACGCTGAATCGCCCGTCATTACGCTCGAGTCGATCTACGATTTCGTCCACGGTGTATTCGTCATAGTACTCGAGCCCGCGGCCGAGTGTATATGTCATCAACTTTTGCGTCATGCAGCGATAGAAATCGGCCCGGCGCGTGGTCACCAGGATCTGTTTTAGCTCTCGAACGTCCTGGAACGCTTCACCAGTGATCAGCTCTCCGGAAGCGTCGATCGGTTGATCCTTCTCCGTATCACGCCACATTCCCAGGGCATTGAAATTCTCCAATGCGATGCCAAGCGGATCCATCCGGGAATGACATGATGAGCATAACGCCGACTCTCGGTGAGCTGCCAAAACCTCTCGCAAGGTCGGCTCGCGACCGCCAAACTTCTTTGCCGCTTCTTCAAGTTCGGGAACGTTGGCCGGTGCCGGAGGGGAAGGCGTACCAAGAATGTTTTCGAGGATGAAGAGCCCTCGCTTGACGGGAGATGTTCTGGTGGGGTTGGATGTTACGGTGAGCATCGTTGCCTGAGTGAGTACACCACCGCGAGGGCTGTCTTTCGGTAGCATGACTCGCCGCATTTCTTTGCCCTCCACGCCTGGTAAGTCATACAGATCTGCCAGCTTTTCGTTGAGGAACGTGTAGTCACTGTCGATCAGTTCCAACACACTGCGGTCTTCGCGGACAATGTAGTCAAACAACATTTCCGTCTCACGCCGCATCGCGCGCCTCGCGCTGCCGTCGAACTTGTCGCGTATCTCTCGCAACTCGCTAAACCGCGCGCGTGTGCGTTCCCATTCCTCGTCACTAACGGAATCATCGCTTGCTTTGCGGCGAAAGCGGCGTCGAAAAACACTTCGCAATTGCTCGTACTCTTCTCCGAACCCAAGTGCCACGAGCGGATCGAGTGATACATGTTCGACGTCCCGGGCGCGCAGCCATTGGCCAACAAAGTTCCGTACGAAGGCTTCAGAGCGATTGTCCTTGAGCATCCTTTCAATTTGCGAGGCAAAGTTGTCACGCAGTTCCCCTCGGTCAGCCAGATCGATTAACTCGTCGTCGGGCATTGTCGACCAGAAGAAATAAGATAATCGCGAGGCGAGTGAATACTCGTCGACAAGTGGATACAAGTCATCCGCACTATCCGGATCGGCGGCCTCCAAGCGAAAGAGGAACCGTGGCGAGGCAAGCACCGCGGTGATGGCTTGTGCTATCCCGGTCTCAAACGTCTTGCCCGGTTGTTCGTACGTGAACTCCGCGAGCGCGACTAGCTTCGAAATTGTGGCGTCATCCGCAGGTCTTCGATACGCGCGTTTCGCAAATACGGTTAAGACTTCACGGGCGTACTGCTGTCGTTCTTCGGCGGATGTGGGAGGCTCGTCACGTGTAAAGAATTGCTCGTAGTTCTTCGGATGGCTCCACTTGTTGGTGTCCGCGGGGCCTTCGACGTTGACGTGCAGAATGTGGAAATTGATGTAGGTGTTGTCGCCTCGACCGCGGCCATCGTCCTCCGATTGCTTTTTCTCAGCCTGTGCTAGAGGCTCGAGATGAAATGTCAACTTGTGATCACCGGCCGGCCAGTCCTGCTCAAACCGATAATGAATCGACTTGCGTTCGTCCCAAACATACTCCTCCTTGTAAAGCTCATGTCCGTCGGCGGAAAACGTGACTCGGCAACAACCGGGATCAAAGTCAAACGAACCGTGTAGCCGCACTTCCAGTCGCAGGTTGTACTTGCCAGCGTCAGCGACATGCACGGTCTTGGCGACGGTTGCTTGCTCGTCGTAGGACATCCGCGAACCGTCAGCCGCATCGTCGCCGCTGCGAAAGTCTTTTCCCGTCAGCTCTTGTGTTGGGATGACCTTGCACTCGATCGGAACAGCTTGCTGAACGATGGTCCTTGCCGACTGCAGATATTTTTCCAATAGCAATGGAGACAGGCTAAGCGCGTCGCCAACATTATCGAATCCAAAGCCCGTGTCATCGGGAGGAAAAACAACCTCGGCATTGAAGTCGATTCCCATCAAATCACGAATCGTGTTGCGGTACTCGGCTCGATTCAAACGGCGAACAGTCACTCGTCCGGGATCGGGGTTCCGAGGATCGACGTCAAAAACGCTTGTCTTGATCCAATCACCGAGCTTCTTCTGTTCCTCTCGGGAAGGCCGATCCTGATCCGCCGGGGGCATGATTCCCGAGCGCACATTCTTGAGCACCGCCCACCACAGTTCGCGATTGCCGACTAGCTCGCGGTCAGACGCTGCGGTATCGAAAGCAAGGCCACCTTCATCAGCGCCATCCGCGTGACAGTCAAAGCAGTACGTGGCCAGGATTGGCCGAACCGTGTCGCGAAACTGACTCTCGACGTCGGCAGCTTCCGCACGGCAAATGAGGCTTGTGCAGAACAGCAACATCGCTGCACACGTCCATGGCGTAATCGAGCTGGTCAGCTTCACGGCATTAATGATAGCGTCTCCAGACGTAACTTGATCTGAATGGCTGATCCTCTGTGACCATCGCCATCTACTATATAACGCAGAAAGTGGAGCCGAAACTACAGCGGCTACATTCTAGCCTCTGAACATGCTTGCCTCGAAGGTTCAATCGGCGACTTTTGTAGCGAATCGACATTGTATATGCTCTAATCCTCGCGTCCCACCAATATCGGTCGTTTGCAAGTAACTTGCCCAACCCGAGCCGTGTAAAGGCGCCCGGCAGGATTATTGGTTCGAAAGGTTTCATATGTGCACATTGTTTGTACTCCTGTTCTCGGTGATTTTGCTTTTTCCGACGTCTGTTTTCAGTGCCGACAGCACCGGCGAGATATTGCTGTGGCCGGACGGAGCACCCGGCTCGGCAGGTCAACCGGGTGAAGAAAAAACGCGCGTGACCGAGCAAGGCGAACGCGTCGTTTCCAATGTCCACAAACCATCACTTACGCCCTACATACCGCCCGCACGCAAAGCGACCGGCGCCGCCGTGGTCGTCGCACCGGGCGGCGGCCACCGCGAGCTGTGGACGGACCACGAGGGTCACAACCTTGCCAAATGGTTAGAGGGCCGTGGCATCGCGGCGTTCGTGCTGAAGTATCGGCTAGCCGAAGAAACCGCATCGAGCTACACAGTCGACGACCACGCGCTAGCCGATATGAAACGCTCCATTCGCCTGGTTCGCAGTCGTGCTAAGGAATGGAGAATCGATCCGGGGCATGTTGGTGGACGAGAGATTGCCCGTGCCGAGAATGAAGTGGCGCGCCGTGACCGGCTCGCCCGGATCGGTCTCGATTGTCCAGAAGCCGGCCTCGTCGTTCCATGTGGCGGATGCTACCCGCGTGTCGAACTGGATATCTTTGCGCAGGTCGAAACGGTCGGCGACGTG
>CBDUAB010000659.1:0-3614 GCA_965365045.1 uncultured Planctomycetales bacterium | reverse complement strand
ATCTCCAAGACCGCCGCCGTACTCCGCTTTCGTGATCTCCACGTGGTTAGCCATTTGTTTGGCCTGGCGGCGCAACTCACGTGGCTGCGCGTGACTGGCAGACTCGACGATGCCGTTTTTGGCTCACTGCTGCGAGGATTTTGTCAACGCATGGGCGTGTTGTGGGTTAAGGCCGGGCAATTGATCTCCATTCGACGGGATTTTTTTCCCCGGGAAGTCTGTGATGAACTGGCCAAGTTGCAAGACCAGGCCGACGGCTTCCCTTGCGACGTGGCTCTGAGTTTTGTGGAGCAGGAATTGGGCGCGCCAATTCACCGCTATTTTCGTGAATTCGACCAGGTTCCTTTTGCCGCGGCGTCCATTTCACAAATTCACAAGGCTCGTCTCCGGCAAGACAATGTGAGTGTGTGCGTGAAGATCCAAAGACCCGACATCGAACAGACATTTGCTAAGGACATGCGACTGTTGAAGCGATTGGGGCGCTGGCTGACACGTTTCTCCATCATGACTCACGCGCGTTGGAATGACCTGCTCTGGGAAATCGAGCACGTCATGCGCGAGGAACTTGACTACCGTGTTGAAGCCACGAACATCCGGCGCATGAAAAAGAGTCTCCGTTCCCACGGCGTGTATGTTCCCGAGGTTTTTGGACAATACTCGACGCAGCGGGTTCTGGTCATGGAGTACATTGACGGCGTGACGATGTCCGATTATCTGAAGACAGCCCAAGCAGACCCTGACGCGTTGAATCGATGGTTAGAGCACAATCACATCCAGCCTCGAAAAGTCGCACGCCGTCTCATTCAGTCCCACTTGCGCCAATCTTTAGAAGACAATCTGTTTCACGGAGACTTGCATCCGGGCAACATCTTGCTGCTTCGCCGAAGCCGTCTCGCGTTTGTCGATTTCGGCAGTGTTGGATTCCTGGAGCGCGATTTCTTGCAGAAATACGACCTCTACCTCGAGGCCATGCACCGCGGCCAGTATGCTAAGATGGCCGACATATACATGCTGTTCGCGCTGAACCTGCCGCCGACGAATCTGGCCGATCTGAAGGAGGAATTCATCCAATGCTTGTTGGATTGGGAAACGCGTCGGCGCGTCCGCGAGTTTCCTTACGACCAGCGGTCGCTTGGCATGATCAACTATGAGATCACGAAGCTATTCGGGAAATACGGGATCGCCCTGGATTGGACCTTCTTGAGGCTCATCCGCGCTTGGTTCACCATGGACGTGTCGCTAAGTATCTTGATGCCAGACGCTGACGTTCGACGTATGCTGTCCCGGTTCTACCGCGGACGGAATCAGCGTTTGCGCCGGAGAGTCATCCGCGACTTTTCGACTCCGTCCCATGCGTTGCGTCAGGCTATGGAGTTGCCTCGACTCGTCTTCGAACAAAACATCTATCGTGGCGCCGTCGTGCGTCGTCTCGCCATGATCTTCGAAGGCACGACTTCCAGCGTCGTTCAGTTCTCCGCGCGTGCTTTTAGTGCCGTCTCCGGTGTTTTCGCGATCGTGGGCGCCGTGCTGCTGATTGTCTTTTTGTATCAACGCGGCAACACCTGGATCGCGCCCGTGATTCGTGGTCCCATGCGCGACATCTTCGCACAGGTGCCCCGGCTGGATTTTCAGGTCTGGATGGTGGTGCTCATGATCGTAGGATTCGGTTGGCGATCGTTCCGCACGCTTGCGCGGCGATTTCGGGAACGGGACGCACAATTGCCAGGAACTTAAAGCTCGTATAGTGAATCAAATGACGGCCGAGTTTCCAATTAGTCAAAACTCTTGGATAACGCGTCACTCGCTGTGGGTTGTGGCAACGGTGCCCGGCCTGGCGCAGCTGGTTGGGAGCGCGTTCAACATTTCGTACAACGTGCTACAAATTCGAAGTATCCTCACCGAGCAACAGCTTGATGCCTTTACTAACTCGATTCTCGTCTACAACTGCACCGTGTACCCAGCCGCGGTCACCGCGTGGCTGGTGATCGTTTTCTCAATGCAGCACGCGTTCCAACGCCGGTTGAGGGGCGAGCCGGTCGACCCACAACGGCTCTCGAGGGCGCGTCGGCGGGCAATCAATCTGCCGTGGTGGGGTGTGTCACTGGCCGCTGTTGGCTGGATGATGTGCATCCCCATCTTCCTGCTGGTCCTCGGCAACACGCGCGATCCACTCAATCCAGCCGTGTATTGGCATCTGCCGATCTCGGTGACAATTTCCGCGCTGATCGCATTGACGCACGGTTTTTTCCTTGTTGAGCTTACGACGGCGCGACTGCTGTTCCCGGTACTTTTCGATGAAGGCCGCCCGCTCACCGTGCCTGGAGCGATTACCGTTTCGATAGAAGCCCGCGGTATCTTGTGGGCTCTTTCAGCCGGCGTCTGCCCGATTGTGTCGCTCTTGCTCTTGTATCTGGCACCCCAGGGCTCCGACGGAGGCGCGTCTGGACGGATTCCGCTTTTTGCTGCCAGCGTGGGGATCGTGGGAATTGTTTTCGGCTTGGTTACGGCCAGTATGTTAGGACGACTCGTCGTGCACCCCATCAAAGCTCTTGAGCAAACCGCGAATGCCGTGGCCCACGGCGATCTGACAGCGCGCGTCGACTTGCTGCGAGCTGATGAATTCGGTCCATTGATCGACGAATTCAACCACATGATCGCCACCATGCGCGAAAAGGAACGGCTGCAAGACACGTTTGGCCGGCACGTAGGCCGCCGCGCGGCAACACAGATTCTGGCACGTGACCCGGGTCTAGGGGGGATCGAAGACGACTTAACGGTCTTGTTTGCTGACCTTCGTGGCTTCACTGCCCGTAGTGCGCAGAGCACGCCGCAGCAAGTCGTGAACGTTTTGAATGCGTTTTTCACGCAAATGGTCGACATCATCGAAGAACAAAACGCAGGAATGGTTAACAAGTTTCTCGGCGACGGCTTCATGGCTATTTTTGGCGCCGGAGAAAACCGATCCGACCATGCCGCTGTCGCGGTTGGCGCCGGCCGAGACATGCTCAGTAGCCTAAAGCAGCTTAACAAGATGCTTGCCATCGAGGGACTGCCGCCCCTGGAAATGGGAATCGGCATCCATACCGGCCGGGCAATTCTGGGCAGTATTGGCTCACCCCGGCGGCTCGAATACACGGCGATCGGTGACACGGTCAACATCGCCTCGCGAATGGAATCACTGACCGAACGGCTAGGCCACCGGCTGCTGATTACAGCTAGTACGTATGAATGTTTGGTCGACCGATCAATCGCCACTCCACTTCCGCCTCAGCGGGTTAAGGGCCAGCCGCATCCGATTCAAGTCTACTGCGTCAACGACCAGGATTAACCGTGCCTTAACCGGGATAGAACGAAGCGTGGAAGCCAAGGTGAATGGGTGCTTTTAATTTTATTCGGGCCACCGGTCCTGCCTGAATATTGAATGCGTCGAAGATCAAGAACGAGCTGCTGGCGTCGGTCGCGTCCATCTCCTGGCAAATCACCGCGCCGACGGATCCGTTATCCAAATCCGGTAAAAAAGTCGGTTCACCGCCCAAATAGCGCCCTGACGGTGCCTGATAAACGTCACATTTTCCCGTCGACCCCTTCGCGTGAACCAGGTGATTGAAAAACTT
>CBDUAB010000658.1:0-3617 GCA_965365045.1 uncultured Planctomycetales bacterium | reverse complement strand
GAGTGCGCATGGCGGTCATATTACGGTCCCAAGTCACCCGGCGTCAAGGATGCAATGGTTGAATTAATCGACAATCGTATTTCGGTCGGATATGCTAAATGGACAGCGTCACTTTTAGTCACGACACTGCCGTAACTTGTCGTTTTGAAAGCACAAATGTCATCCTGAGGAAGCGACAGCGACCGATCTGCCAGAAACGTCTGAACTGCGTGGGCGGATTCAGTCTGTATTGGCATGCTGCCGTCATTGGTAGATCCTTCGGTCGCTGTCGCTCCCTCAGGATGACACAGCAGAAATGGCGCTGCCCAACTAAAATGCCAAACGCACCTGGCATGTGACTGCCATCTACAATGAGACCTCGATTTCAACACCACGAGAATCAAATGAACGCTAGATCGGTTTTTTGCGCGATTGTCGCCGCTAACTTCCTCACCTGCGGTTTGCAACAATCCATTGCCCAGGATATCGACAACACTCGGATGTTGTCTCAAGGTGCCGTCAGCAAGACGGAGATCGCATTTGCTTACGACGGCGATTTGTGGATTGCAAATCGCGATGGATCGAACCCGCATCGCTTGACGTCGCACGAAGGCGAAGAGGCCTCGCCTCGGTTTTCGCCAGACGGCAAAGCAATCGCTTTCAGCGCTCAGTACGACGGCAATACCGACGTTTACATTATGCCTATTGCAGGCGGTTCGCCGACTCGCTTGACTTACCATCCGGATCCTGACCTCGTCGAGGGATTTACTCCGGATGGATCGGCAGTCCTATTTTCTTCAACACGTGACACATTCACACGTCGTTATCGCAAGCTGTTTACCGTTTCCGTCAATGGCGGATTCCCAACGGCATTGCCAATTCCAAACGGCTTGCGCGCTTCGTATTCCAGTGACGGAAAAAAGATCGCCTATATTCCTATCGCGGAGCGTTTCAACCAATGGAAGAACTATCGTGGCGGCACGTGCTCACGAATTTGGATTTACGACACGGGGGATCACTCCGTGCAACAGATTCGACAACCTGAAGGGCGATGTAACGATACCGATCCAGTATTTGTCGGCGACCAAGTCTACTTTCGATCGGATCGCAATGGCGAGTTCAACTTGTTCGCATTCGACGCGGCAACTGAGGCAGTTGAGCAGCTCACCCATTACGATGACTTTCCAATTAACCGAATCACCGAATCGTCGGACGCAATCATTTACGAACAAGCTGGTTATTTACATCTCTTTACGCCAGCCACTGGAAAGTCAGAACAAATCAACATTGGCGTTTCTACTGACATGACTGAGATTCGTCCTCGATATGTTTCTGGTTCGCGTTGGATTCGCGATGTTGGAATTTCGCCTTCGGGCAAACGGGCGGTCGTTGAGTTTCGTGGCGAAATCGTCTCGGTACCCGCCAAAAAAGGCGATGTCAGGAACTTGACCAATTCGCCAGGCGTGCACGAGCGTTCACCCGCTTGGTCGCCTGATGGGAAGCAGATCGCGTATTTCTCGGACTCGGGCGGCGAATACAAACTGCACATCGCGCCTCAGGACGGTAAAGGCGAAGCGACCGTTCATGAACTTGACGGACATGGTTTCTTCGAAGAACCAAAATGGTCGCCAGACGGAACAAAAATCAGTTATCGCGACAACTCGTGGAGCCTGTATGTCTTTGACATCGCCAAGAAAGAATCGGACAAGATCTGCAGCGAACCACAATTCGGTCCGCCACCCGTTCGAGGGTTGAGCCACAACTGGTCGCATGATTCAAAGTGGATCACGTATACGGTAAATACCAAGGCCATGATCCAACAGGCGTTTGTTTACAACGTCAATGACAAGAAGTCTTATCCGATTTCCGACGGAATGAGCGAAGTCAGAGAGCCGGTTTTCGATCGCACTGGCAAGTACATCTATTTTCTTTCGTCGACAGATGCCGGTCCTGTCAAGCATTGGTTCGCAATGTCGAACAATGATATGGAGTTGTCCAACGAAATCTATTTGGTTGTCCTGCAAGACGATGAAGCGAATCCGCTTGCCAAAGAAAATGACGAAGAGTCGTCCGAAGACGAACCGTCAAAGGACGACGATGAAAAGGACGAAGAAGAAAAGGACGAAGAAAAAAACGACGTTGACACAGAGAAAGAGCCCGGCGATGTCAACATCGACTTTGAAGGTCTCGATCAGCGCATTCTCGCTTTGCCAATGTCGCCGGCGGCCCACTCGAATCTGGCGGCAGGTCCCGAGAGCACCATTTTGTTTGTGAAACGGGACAACGATGGCGATAGTGAGCTTGTCAGATTCTCGTTGAAGTCGCGAGAAACGAAGTCGTTGCTGAAGGACGTTGACAGTTTTACAGTGACTCCGGACGGCAAGAATCTTCTCTATTCCGCTGATGGTTCATTTGGCATCGCTTCAACTACCGACGAGATAGACGCGGACAAGGCCCACCTGGACGTGAAAAGCATCCAAGTCCGGATTGATCCCCTAGCCGAGTGGCGACAGATCTTTGACGAAGTGTGGCGAGTCAATCGAGACTACTTTTATGACCCGGGCATGCACGGTGCTGATTGGCCGGCGATGAAAGCCAAGTACGAACCATTCATCGAACATTGTGTGACACGCGACGACTTAAATCGCGTCTTAATGTGGATGTGCAGCGAACTTGCCGTGGGGCATCATCGAGTCGGTGGTGGTGAAGAGCGTCGGTCGCCCGATTCCGTCGGTGGCGGGGTGCTAGGAGCAAACTACGAGATCGACAGTGGGCGTTACAGGTTGAAGAAAGTCTTTGGTGGACTCAACTGGAACGGTCAAATGCGTGCACCTTTAACAGAACCGGGCGTTCGGGTCAAAGCGGGCGAGTTCATCATTGCCGTTAACGGAGTTGACTTAAAGGCCAGCGATAATATCTATCGGCACTTTGAAAATACTGCCGGCAAAATTGTTGAACTGACGGTGGGTCCGAATGCCGACGGTTCCGATTCTCGCGAGGTATCGGTCGTTCCCATAGCGAGCGATGCGGCAATTCGAAACAGGGATTGGGTCGAAGGGAACTTGCGCAAAGTCCATGAGGCGACCGACGGCCGCGTGGCTTACGTCTACGTACCGAACACAACTGGAATGGGGCACACTTACTTTAAGCGATACTTTTTCCCGCAGACGGATAAGGACGCCATTATTGTCGACGAGCGATTTAACGGCGGCGGTCAGGTTGCCGACTATTACATCGACCACCTGCGCCGACCCTACATTAGCCACTGGGCGACACGATACGGACAGGACTTGATGACTCCGTCAGGTTCGATCCAGGGTCCAAAAGTCATGTTGATCGATGAGACCGCCGGCTCTGGCGGCGACCTGTTGCCTTGGATGTTCAACAAGCTTGAGATTGGCACGCTGGTCGGCCGCCGGACTTGGGGCGGATTGGTTGGCGTTTTAGGCTTCCCGGTTTTGATGGACGGTGGATTCGTAACCGCGCCCAACCTCGCGATCTGGACGGAAGACGGTTTCGTCGTGGAAAACGTTGGCGTGCCGCCAGATGTCGAAATCGAACAGTACCCGGCGGACGTCATTGCCGGTCGCGACCCGCAATTGGAAAAGGCGATCGAGATTGTCTTGAAGCAACTCGAA
>CBDUAB010000657.1:0-3621 GCA_965365045.1 uncultured Planctomycetales bacterium | reverse complement strand
GATCATAGGCCGGTGGAGTTGGTGACGGTGCTGCGATAGGACGTCCCGCCCGCCATCCGGCGTGCCGACCTCTAAGCCTGTTCCAAAAACTGGCTGACTCAACGTAAGCGTCCGCCAGATCCATGCTTGCCAGGTGGCTCAAGCAGCATGTAGGAATCGGCGGATTGTTTCCCGGAGTTGCTTAGGGGTCGTTGGCTTCTGAAGGTGGCCGTCCATGCCGGCAGATAGGCAGCGACTCCTTTCAATGGTTGTCAAACCGATGATCGGTGTGTGTCGGCCAGAGAGAGACTCAACATGCCGAATTCGTTGCGTTGCCTCCAGACCGTCCATGCCCGGCATCTCAACGTCCATCAATACGATGTCGAACGCGTCATCAGACTTCAGGGCCGCTAGGGCATCTTCTCCCGTGTTGGCAATCGTCACTTGATGCCCGGCACGATCGAGTAGACCGCTTGTAAGTTTCTGCATAGTCCGACTGTCGTCGACCAGCAGGACGCGATAACTTGGTTCTGCATCATCCTGTGTTGACATGGCTGCCTCTTCTTTTGTCTCGTCATGAATGTCTTGGAGGTACGCGCGGTCTACGGTCACGCTTCCGCAAGCGTAGTCGCATGAAGCATCTCACCGGCAAAAGGTCGAAGATGCTATTGTCGTCGTTCCATGTCGTCAATGCACATTCCGCACTGCACCGATCGGCAGGAGCGTTTGCAGGTGTTCCGCGCCGAAGCACGCCAGAAAGTGCTAGCTTCGGTTAACGCGCGTTATCGTTCGGCGTCGGCCGGTGTCTCATCAATCCACCCATTTTGAGACGAGGTTTCCGAGGCACTCCGAAGTGCGTCATTTACTTGTGGTCTGAGACGATGAAGCGGCGGAACGCAAGATTTGGTAGCATCGGGCGACCGAGCGGCCCGTCCGTCTGGCCGGTTAAAGTAACGTGATTCGCTTGGTTGCAGCTCGCGTTGGCGAATGGGGAAATAGTGAATCCGTCAATTGAGGACGGAAATCCCGCCAACACATTCGGAACAGTTCGTACAGACTATCGCTGATGTCTTGCGTTCGGAGGGATATCCTATTCTTCTTCTATGCAAGACTTCCGCAAATCCCTCATGCAAGCGTACAGGCGGCTCGAAGATATCAAGAAGGATCCGTACCCGGATCCGGCAATTGATTCTGTTACAGTCGCAATGCTGGTTGAAGAGACAAACCAGCGAGCGCGTCAACTGGGCTGTGGCCATCTCGTCGTCCGCCGAGACGAGTACGAACAGCATGGTATCCCCGCTGATCAGGGAATGCGCGTAATTGAAAAGATGCTCGCTTGGTGCCAGGATCACGAAGCATAAGAGGTCCATTCTGAGCCACCACACCTATCGTTGTGCGACGAGGAGAGTCCAATTCCCGCATGTTCTTTACTTTCCGTTTTCCCTGTTTTGGCAGTGGCTGTGTTGCTCGGCTGATTGCTCAGCCAGAGTCCCGCGAACTCGTGGGCAGCTCTGTTTGATTCTTGGGAAACGCCATCAAACCACCCTTTTTGGGATTGGCTCAGGCAAAGGTTTGGGTCAGCCCGTTTCAACGTGCGGCCAAACCCTCGATCCGCTCAACTTCTTCCGGCTCCAAACGAAAATCGAAGACATCGAGATCCGTCCGCATACGGTCGACGTTGCTTGTCCCCGTCAATGGAATGATGCCAATCTCAAGCGCGAACCTAAAAACAATCTGTGGGATTGTTCGACCGTGGCTTGCCGCGATCTGGGCTAACTCAGCGCTGGCCATCACCTCACGGTTGGCCGTCAACAGCGAGAACCCCTGGTAGACCAACTCGTTGTCGGCGCAGAATTCGCGCACCTGACGGTCCCAACCCCGAATGGCGTAGCATCGGTTCTGGACAAAGCGGGGTCGAACGCGGGCTTCCTGGCACAAACTCCGAAGTTGTTCGAGAGAGACGTTGCTGACACCAATTATCTTCACCCGTCCGCGGTCGTGGATGGTTTCCATCGCTCGCCACGCGGCCCAATCGTCATGTGTCAGTCCAACCGAATTTGCAGGTCCGTGCAAAAGATAGGAGTCCACCTGCTCGGTATGCAGATGTTCGAGCGAATTGGCGAACGACTGCTCCACCTGGACCGGTATGGGGGCTTCGGCATCGTAGGGCAGACGATGATCCTGCCCGCCACGGAATGTAAACTTGGTTTGCAAGAATAGATCGTCCCGAGCCACGAGGCCGTTGGCGATAGCCGCCGAGACTGCCTGCCCGACCGCCGCCTCGTGGTAATGGCGTCGCTGGTTGGCGGTGTCGATGCTTCGAAATCCCTGTTGAATAGCAAGCTCGGTAAGGCGCTGTGTCTGGTCCTCTTTCCACGCGGTTCCGTACAGAAAACGGGGCACTTCGACTCCATTGATCCTCAAGGTTCGCTCTGGCATCGAATTCTCCTGATTCTAAGTCAGAGAGTACTGGAGCGACTACGCCAGGACCGCGACACGTTCATTCACATCGTCCGATGGCGAGTTTCACCACCTTCAACTGTCACAATGTTGCAGGTTTCGGTTTGGTCATCGAAATGCAGCACGACTCGACCAGCCTCAAGTTGCCGCATCACACTCTCGATTCGCCGCTCGATGGATGAATAGTCCGTGCCGTCGCGAGTGACGAATTCCTGGACAATGGCCCGAAGCGTCGCTGGCGAAAGTTTCGTGTGTGGGATCTGCATCGAGTTTGTATACCGAATAATCACCGTGTTTTGCGACGTGTCGTGGGAGACGGAAGGATGGCGGTTGGAGAGACGTACTCCCTCATTCACCCGGCTCGTCTATCCGCCTCATGTACAGTCGCCGGACCTCGCGAACACAGCATCGACCGTCCGCTGCGAGCGTATGGCATTGAGCTTCGTTGGACTTGGATTTGGCGAGTAGCTCCCGGATGCGTGTTGGCGTCCCTTGGCGCACGTCAGCGTCAATGTCTTCCAACCTGAAACCGAAGCACGCGCAGATCGGCGCAGCGGTATCTTTGGGGTATACCGATGATTGAAGTTCGTCGACCGTCACAAAACGCTCAAACAAATCGAAATAGGCCACGTTGCATCGTGCAAAATCGCAAAACCACGCTGATTCTCCGATTCGCGGTCGTGATTGTTTATGCACATGACGATCGAGCGTAGCCTTGTTCACGGGAATACCGAGCGATCCGCATTGCGGACAATAAGCTCGGCCGTCGAACTCTGGTTCGCGAACGAAGGCCTTGTTCATGGAATTCACCCGGCACTCGGCCATTACGATCATATGATACAAGCCGAGCAGCAACGTCGAGCAGCGAGGAGTTTCCGGTTGGTCGCTCGCGGTCAGTTGTCGTTCGGCAGAACATCCACGATTGTACCGACCCTTGCTGAGGCAGTCTCTACCGAAGAGTCACGACCCGTTCGACCTGAGCTATCCTGACATCATGCCAGGACAAGATATCGCCGGCTACCGTTGATAATTTGAGCAGCAGAAACTCATTGACTCTTCGGCTGCCTACCACCGTTTCGCCGATACGTCAGAAAAACACCTACCGATTATTTAGGCCAAGGGTGTCGCGCACGGAATGTCACAAACGCAAAAAGTGAGCGGTGCGACAATGAGGGCGGCGCT
>CBDUAB010000656.1:0-3622 GCA_965365045.1 uncultured Planctomycetales bacterium | reverse complement strand
TGGCGTTCTTCGGAATGCCTGGTCAGAAAGAAGTGGACAAGCCGGTAGGGCTATGCCCGCGCTGTGTCGACCCCCGAAGTAATTGTCAGCTTGCAAAGCGCGCTCGGGGGGGCGTGACATGATTCAGGTGGGGCGACGCCGTTCGTGACTCAGGACGACAACTCCTGTGTTATTTGCGCCGCTGGGGTTGCGCCCTCATGTGTATCCGTCCTGGGTCACGAACGCAAGTTGCTGAGATGACCGCGGTGATCGCGACCGACGACCCTAAACATCAGTGCGTTTCTTGCGGAGGTGATCACGACCGACGTAGGAAACGACATTTTGTGAGCCTGCGTTCGCTGGCGCACTCCAAATTCGGTTTCTCCGTGGACGGATATGTGGAGGTCTGATGCACGGACACATGTAAGAAACAAGGGAATTCCACGAAAAATGTAGCGATTCTGGTAGGCCTGTGTCGAGTTCTCGGGACAACAGGGCGCAGCGACGAGCAAGTGTTAGCGATTCAACCCGCGGCTCGGACGCGGCGAGCACGTATTCGCGAAGGACTTGCGTTGCCGAACACGGGCTGCTTTGACAACTGAACCGGAGGTACCTCTTTGGGTATGCGCGGAGCTGAGGCAGCGGGTAGGTGCGTCCACAATTCGGCATTTGTCGGTGGTGCGTGACCAGCGACTTGGCTCGCCACCACGATAAGCATCAAGACGTCGGAGGCACAATAGCGCAGCAGTCGATCGCGAGCAGCGTGATCCTGCTGCATGGTCCAGCGGTTCCAAAGCTGCAAAGCCAACAGTCCATCAGCATCCGCTAAGTCGGCGGGGCGCGATATGGCGGTGTCGCGAGCGATGTTTTTCAGGCTTCCTCTCAGCCCACGGTGATAACACGACCAACGAAGATCCAGGTGCGGGCAGGGTAACTTCGGAATGTGGAAGGAATCTAGGATTCGCGGGACGTCAAACGAACTGCCATTGAAGGAAGCGAGCAGTGTGACTTCGTCGAGCAAGTGGAGAAAGTCATCGAGGTTTTCATGTTCGACGAATGTGTGTAGGTGTCCACGATGCCAACAGGCAATCACCGTAATCCGCGCGTCATATTCCAGCCCCGTCGTCTCGATGTCAAAAAAAGAAGTTTCCGCGAAGAACTCTGAAAGAACTCGCCACTTGTCTTGCGGTGCAAAGCGATCCACGAAGTAACCAATGTCCTTGTCGCTCAAGGCAACTAAGCAGCGCCGGCATTCCTCGACCAGCGAAGCTCGATAACTTACCGGGACTCGATCCGGTTGCCCCACGACATCCGCCCATGTGCGTATTCCAAGCGCGTTCAACCGAGCGAGCCGCACCGGTCCGATTCCGCGACAATGGAGGAGTGCTTCCGTAATCAATGGACCCTTGCTCGCTTGTCTTGAAGGATCTTACTAGCCTTCCCCAGCCGCTGCTTCAGCCGCTCCAATTCGAGATCCGTCTCGGGTGGCGTGATCGCCGAGGAACGAGCGAGTTCGTGGTAGCGGACGTCGGGGGCGATCACCTCGCCGGTGAGCAGTGCCTTAATCAAGCTGAGCGTGCAAACGACGGAAGCGTTCGATTCCACGAGTAGCTGTTCCATCTCTTCGTCGGCAACGCCCGGTGGCAGCGCAGTTACACATGATGGGCAACCGGCTGCGCAGGCGCATTCATTGATCACAGCTTGCGCGAGCTTCAGGGCTTCCTCAAACACCTCGAAGATTTTCTCGGCATACCCGACACCTCCTTCGATCGTGTCGTACAGATACAAAGCACTCTGCCATCTGCCATTCTCCAGCTCCGTCAGCGATACGTCCGTCTCGATATTCTGGATATCGCCGAGACACAAGCTGGGCGCGGTTCGCTTCAAGATATAACTCAATCCGTACAACGCGGCCCCAACATGCCTTTTGTCAGTCAGCTCCAGTTGGCGTTGCCATTGGTCTGGCGGGAAAAGGCTAAACCCGGTCGTGTCGTAGACAAATGGTTCGAGCGTGATCGGACCATAGCCGATGTTTTCCAGCGTCCGCTCGCGAATCTTCTTGTAGAGCTTCGGCTGGCGATTGACATTGACATAACCGAACTCGAGAGGGGCGCGATTTAGCTCGTGGCAGTCGAGCGACTCGGTCAGCGTCACGCGACTTTCCCAAACAGCCTCGGTATAGTAGTCAACATCAACTGGCTCGACGCGACACAGCTTTTTTTCCAAATCGAGTTCCATCGACATGTATCGGCTACCGAGGTGTTGGTAGATGGCGTCTTTGTAAAGTGTGCCGCGAGCACCGATCGGATCAAGTTCCCCGATCACTTCCGTTCCGCAATAGATATCAACGTTGTAATCCGTCATGCCGCGAAGATTCACACCTTTGGCCGGGTAGTCGCGCAGCGCGTAGCGATAGTTGCCGTGGTACTCCGTCAGGCTGCCGTCTTCCTTGAGCACTTCCATTGCCGCGGGATAGGCCGGTTCGCGGAATGTCGGCTCATCCTCACGTAGCGGATGCTCATGCGCGGCACATGGTAAGTGTTGCAGCAGGATGTACGGGTTGTCGGCATTCAGCCAAGCTTGTTCGATCGGCGCGGAAGAAACGAACTCCGGATGGTTTACGAAGTATTGATCGATCGGAGTGTCGCGAGCTACATAAACAACGACGGCTCGCGTCCCACGTCGGCCAACGCGGCCGGCCTGCTGCCAAAAACTAGCCATCGAACCGGGAAATCCACTGAGGATACAAAGATCGAGATCACCGATGTCGATGCCCAACTCGAGCGCATTGGTACTAATGATCGTTGTCACGCGGCCCGACGCCAGATCACGTTCTAGCTGGCGGCGTTCGTTCGGCAACAAGCCACCGCGATACGGCTTCACTTTCGCCTTCAATTCTGGATGTCCATCGGTGACGGCTCGACAAAGGCGTTCGACTTGTTGCCTCGCTCGGCAAAAGCAGATCGTACGCACACCTCGGCGAGTCGCTTCGCGAATCAAGGGCACGCTGACCGAGCCCGGCCCTTTGCGATACAACGCGTGTCCGTGGCTTTGCACGACGGGCGGATTGATCATGTACAGATCGCGCCGCGGACGAGGGGCACCGTCTCGCGTGATGACATGAAACGATCGCTGAAAGAGAGCTTTGACATGTTCGCCTGGATTGCCGATAGTCGCGGACGAGCAAACAAATGTCGGGTGGCTTCCGTGCATCTCGCAAACGCGCAATAAACGCCGCATGACGTTGGCGACGTGAGAACCAAAGGCTCCGCGATACGTGTGCACTTCATCAATGACGATGAATCGCAGCCGAGATAGGAATGTCCGCCAACGTCGATTGTGATTCGGTAGAATTCCCGCATGGAGCATATCGGGATTGGTAATCATGAAATCGGCTTGCGACTGAATCCGTGTTCGCTCCTCGCGCGGCGTGTCGCCGTCAAATGTTCCCAAGCGAAGATCGGCTCCGCTAGCTTGTAACAGCTTGCCGAGAGTTCCTTCCTGATCGCGCGAGAGTGCCTTCGTGGGATAAAGCAGCAGCACACCAAACGGTGAGTCCGCCTGCAGATACTCGTGAAGGATAGGAAGTAGAAACGAAAGCGTCTTGCCGCTGGCCGTGCGCGATACGAGCACCGTGTCTTGC
>CBDUAB010000655.1:0-3625 GCA_965365045.1 uncultured Planctomycetales bacterium | reverse complement strand
GCGGGACCCTGGGACTTCATCGGGCATGCTGAAGTGCCGGAAGAGAAGATTGACGGTCAAGTTGCCCGGAACCTTGACCGTGACGACATGGTCAGCTCGACCATGAATACGTTTGTGAGCACAACCGTGCAGTGCGCCCGATGTCACAATCACAAGTTCGATCCGGTCACACAAGAACATTATTACAGTATGCAGGCCATTTTTGCGGCCCTTGATCGCGCTGAACGCGATTACGACACGGATCCACGCGTTGCGGTACGGCGAGCGGACCTAATTCGCCGCAGCGATACGTTGACGCAGCAACAAGAATCTCTCGAAAAAAGAATTCAGGAACTTGCAGGCGACGAGTTGGTACAAATCGACAGACGTCTCGCGGAGCTGCCACAACAGGCCAAAACCGATCCGAGACCGGAATTTGGATATCACAGCAACATCGAAGCCACGGAAGACACCGATAAATGGTTACAAGTTGACTTTGGAGAGACCAAAACGCTCTCGCAGATCATCATCGTCGGTTGCCATGACGATTTCAACGGAATCGGTGCCGGATTTGGATTCCCTCAGCGATTCAAGATCGAAGTGTCGAACGATCCCGAATTTGCGTCGGCTAGTTACTTGGTCGCCGATCATACCTCGTCCGATTATGCAAATCCCGGCATCACGCCTCAGGCTTTTTCCGCGGCCGGTGCCGAGGGGCGATTTGTTCGGATCACCGCCACCAAATTGGCCGTGCGCTCGAATGATTACATCTTTGCTTTGGCTGAGCTGATCGCGGTCGACACGGATGGCAAGAATGTCGCCGCGGGTCGCAAAGTAAGCGCGCTCGATGCCATTGAACAGCCGCCTCGCTGGCAGCGGAGTAATCTCGTTGATCTTTACTACCACGGGGTGAAGGCGGACGGTCAGGTCTTGGCTGAGCTGGCGCTATTAGGAATCCAGCGAAAGGCGTTGTTGGATGCCGTCATCAGCGACGATATTCGCTCCGATCGCGAGCGCATCGCAGCGGCACTGGCCACCGCCAAAGATGAGCTGGCCGCACTTCCACCCAGACAGAAGGCCTACGTGGGCACCGTCCATCACGGCAGTGGGGCATTCATGGGGCGGGGGCATGTGGGTGGCAAGCCCCGCGATGTGTTCGTCTTGGTGCGCGGAGACATACAGAAACGAGACAAACCGGTTGGTCCGGGTGTCATGCCAATCATCCCTGGGATCGATTGGCGATTCGATTTGCCGCCAGATCATGTCGAAGGTGACCGCCGGATAGCATTGGCAAAGTGGCTCACGCGCAACGACAACCCGTTAACGTGGCGGTCGATCGTGAATCGAGTATGGCAATACCATTTTGGCCGCGGCATCGTGGATATGCCAAACGACTTTGGCCGCATGGGCGCCCAGCCCACGCATCCGGAACTGCTCGAATGGCTGGCTGTTGAGTTTCGCGACAACGGAAAGTCGCTCAAAAAACTCCATCGTCTGTTGTTAACCAGTAATACGTATCTGCAATCATCGAAAAGCAAAGCAGACTACGCAGCCGTCGATGGCGATAATCGTTATCTTTGGCGCATGAACCGTCGCGCCCTTGACGCAGAATCCATTCGAGATACCGTGCTGTCCGTGAGCGGCAAGCTCGACAGGCGAATGTATGGGCCGGCCTTTCGGGATTTTGTCCTTGAGCGACCGGAACACTCTCCGCACTACGAATACCACAAACATGACCCCGATGATGTCGCAGCCCATCGTCGGGCCGTGTACCGATTCCTGGTTCGCTCGCAGCAGCAGCCGTTCATGCAAACACTCGATTGCGCGGATCCATCGCAGTCCATTGCCCGCCGCGATACAACACTAACAGCGATCCAGGCGCTGACGTTGTTGAACAACAAGTTCATGGTGCGCATGGCGGAACATTTCGCGGATGTGCTCGCCGAGCGGCATGCTGATCTGAACTCGCAGGTTCGCGCTGCGTATCAACAAGTCACGGGCCGATTGCCGAGCGCGGACGAACTGAGTGATTTAGTCGCTTACACAAACGAGTTTGGTTCGGCGAACATGTGTCGCGTGCTATTGAATCTGAATGGGTTCGTGTTCGTTGATTGACGAGTCGGACTGTGCCGTTTTGAATCACGGCATTGCCGTACGTCGTTACTCCAAAACACAGACGTAGTTGGGCGTGAAGTTCCAATCGTTGCTATCAACGTCTACACTGAACTGAACGATGTCGAGGAGGACAGAGGGCAATATTGGCCATTCTTCGTGCACATTTCGGCTGAATCGTCGAATCTAGCGCGCTGCATTCACGAATTCAGCTACCAAACGCTACACCTTTTTGCGGTAAATATTTATGATGTGGGTAGCTCTTCACTCACGCCAACCGCAAAGGGACCCAGTGAATCTAAACGGAGTTCGACTGAACTTTCAGGTAAAACGTCCCCTGTCATGAATACCAATAAACGACTCTTCTTCGTTGACTCTTGATATGTTGGACGGATTTACCTCGTGCTCAAAGCGACGATACCGTTGCGGATATGCTGGAATTCCGATCAGGAGAGATTCCGTGTTCCCTTCATCGCTATCCGCCCACGTCGTCGTCCCCACAGCAGGACGGTGCCTAGTCGTATCCTTGACGATATGGTTTTGCGGTTTGGGTATTCTCAGCTGCGGTCTGGCACACGGCGACATCATCAATTGGCAGACTGGAGAGACCATTCCCGGAACGGAGGGCATCTCGCCGGGGCCTGGTGTGCAGCTGACAAATTGGAATACCGAGGTAAACAACCTTCACTTCGCTGATTTCGAGGCGATGGACTTGGGGTCCGCGGCGTTTGATCGCAGTTGGCTCGATGACGCACGGTTCACAGACGCCGATCTCACATACGCTACCTTGCGGTTCTCGACGCTGACGAACACGGATTTTTCGGGGGCCGTCGTCGCGGGAGCCAGTTTTTCCGGTACCACATCGCGTGGCTTCACGAAGGAACAGCTCTATTCGACGGCCAGCTACGTGGAGAGAAATCTGCAAGGCATCGCCCTCGGAGGAAATGATCTGACGGCATGGGACTTCAGCGGTCAAGATCTGATGAATGCATCGTTGGGTTCCGCGACACTAACGAATGCCAATTTCTTGGGGGCCGTCGTTGCGGGAGCCAATTTTTCGGCAGCGCAGGGCTTCACCAAAGAGCAGCTCTATTCGACGGCCAGCTATCGAGACAAGAACCTGCAAGGCGTTTTGCTCGCGAGCAACGACTTGACCGCCTGGGATTTTGGCGGTCAGGACCTCACTAACGCTCGGTTGAATTCCTCGACACTGACGAACGCAAACTTTTCGACCGCCAATCTCACGTTCGCTCATCTGGAGGGATCAACGCTTACAAATGCCAACCTAGCGAACTCCAACCTGGCGGGGGCCAACCTCACGAACGCTCTTCTGAACTCAGCGACGCTCACGAACACCGATCTCACGAACGCGTTACTGCGTGGTTCGACACTGACGAATGCAAACTTGATGGGGGCCAACCTCGCGCGCATATTCGCGGAAGAGTCCACGCTGACAGATGCAAACCTGGCGGGCGCCAACCTCACGAACGCATCGCTGGGAGGATCGACGCTAACAAATGCCAACTTGGCGGGG
>CBDUAB010000654.1:0-3629 GCA_965365045.1 uncultured Planctomycetales bacterium | reverse complement strand
GAAGACATCGTTTGGACGTTGATTAATACAAAAGAATTCCTGTTTAACCATTAAGTCCAAATTCCTACCCGAAGCCCCGCCAACGAATTGAACATGCCGGTCACTAAGGATTGACGCATCAATATGTGTCACCGTTGTAGGACAGGTTTTTAACCTGTCCGGACAGGTTAAAAACCTGTTCTACAACAATTTATGATGCACCAGCCTTAAGTGCTTGTCTTGTTCGTCTCAATACCACATCAGTTAACGCAGCTACGGCATCCGCAGCCGCACTAGCTGCATTCGCGAAACTCAATGAGGAACGCGTGGATGAACGGATTTAGCCAAAAACAGTTGGAGCGGGCGGGCCGCTGGCTTGTCTGTGGGGTGAACCGCGGCGCGCGCTGGCAGTTCGCCGTTGCCTTATTTGCTCTGCTGTTGGCAAGCCCGTCGTTGGCGCAGTTGCCGCACGGTCGATTGGATTGGATTTATCCGCCCGGCGGCACATCTGGTAGTGAATTTGATGTTAGTATTGGCGGTGGCGACGTCGATGTTGCCGACCGTTTGATGTTTTCGCATCCCGGTATCGTCTCTCATCAAAAGACAACCGACCCAACTGAGTTTGAAAAAGCATATCCGATTCCGAACCAATTCACGCTTCGGATTGCCGACAATGTTCCAGCCGGCATTTACGACGTACAGGCTGTCGGGCACTTCGGCGCATCGACCCCGCGCGCTTTTCAAGTGGGTAACCTACCCGAAAGCGCGGATCCAGGTGACAACACTTCGCTTGAAAAAGCCTTCGAACTCGGCACGGACACAACGGTCAATGGACGTGCGGCCGCAAACGCAGCGGACTACTATCGGGTCAAACTCGTAGCGAACCAACGCTTGCTGATATCGGTGACAGCCGATCGCATCGACTCGCAGATGGACGCGACGCTCGTGCTGCTTGACGCGCAAGGTCGCGAGCTAACAAGCAGCAGTGACTACGTCGGCCGCGATCCATTCGTGGATTTCGTCGCTCCCAGCGACGGCGAGTACATTATCAAAGTCTTTGACTTTATTTATCAAGGTGGCAACAACCACTATTATCGACTCACACTCAATGGCGGCCCATACGTTGAATTTGCGTTTCCACCTGCAATCTTGCCCGGCACTACGACGAAAGTGGCGCTTTACGGTTGGAATCTACCCGGCAGCCAACCGCAAGATGCTTGGCGGGTCGACGGGCGACCGTTGGAACGGCTGGATGCAACCATTACCGCGCCGCCGCTGGATCCACTGGACCGTTCGGTCAAGACACCGCGACTTACTGGTGCCCATGCAGCCGGATTGCGAGGCTTTGTCCATGAGGCGCGGACGACCGTTGGCGAGAGCAATCCATTTTTCGTTGGACTGGCATCTGGGCCAATCGTTGCCGAGAACGAGAATAACGACGCGTCCCAATCAGCGCAGCAAATTAACCTGCCTTGCGAAGTCGTCGGTCAATTCTATCCGGCGCGTGACGACGACTGGTTCGAATTTTCCGCGAAGAAGGGTGAAAGTTGGTGGATCGAAATTATTTCCCACCGGTTGGGTCTGCCCACGGATCCTTATTTACTGATTCAACGTATTCAAATCAAAGACGACGGTAGCCAACAGGTCAGCGACGTAAGCGCCGTTGACGATGGGCCCAAACGTCCCGGCGGTTTAGGCTTCGGCGACCCCACCAACGATCCGATATACCGGCTCGCCGTCAATGAAGACGGTTGCTATCGTGTGCTCGTACGCGACATGAATGGCCAATCCCGTGCTCGTCCGCGGAACCTGTATCGTCTTGTGATTCGCCGTGCGGACCCAGACTTTCATTTGTTGGTAACACCGCAATCACCGTGGAATCCCGATCCGGCACAGCCAATCCGTTGGAATCCCGTTTTGCGACGCGGTAGTTCGGTCGCGCTGCACGTCTCAGCAATTCGCCAGGACGGTTTCGCTGGCCAAATCGAGCTATCTGTCGCCGGTTTGCCGCGTGGCGTCTCGGCACCGACAGCATTTATCGGACCGGGACGTGACGAGGGTGTGATCGTCATTTCAGCGACCGAGTCCGCGGAAACCAATACCGGAGCGATCAAGGTTTTTGGCAAAGCGGTCGGCGGCGGTCGTACGTTGATGCGGGAGGCCGAGTTTGCCGCTTTTGTGTGGGACACACCAGGTAAGAACGCAAGGCGGATCACAAGGGTGGCCCGCAAAATGGTTTTGACCGTTGCCGATGAAGTGGCACCGATCCAAGTTGCCTTGGGAGACAACCAGCTTCGCGAAACGAGTCGAGGCGGCAAGATGACGATTCCGATCCAAATAACACGTCGCGGTGAGATCAAAGACAAGGTTGCCTTGGGTGGGTTTCAGATACCAGCGGGAGTGAAAGCCGAAGTTAAATTGGACGATAAAGCGCCCCGGGGCGAACTTGCGCTGACGGTGGAGCCGGCTGCGAAACCTGGTACGTACAGTTTTTGTGTAACTGGCAAGACGAAGGTATCGTACCGTCGCAATGCGTCCGCTGCTGACGCCATGGAGACAGAACGACAAGCATTGGAAAAGGTGGCTGGCGAGATTGCCGCCGCTCAAAAGACGGCGTCCGAAGCACTGGCTTCGACGGAAGCACAATTCCAGCAACTCAGCGAAGCACTGGAAAAAGGCAAACAAGAACTGGCAGCACTAACTCAGCAGGAAAACCCGCCGGCGGAAAAACGGGCGGAATTGCAGCAGCAAGTTGACCAAGCCGACAGTCAGCGCGTGGAAACGGAGACAGCAAGGAACGCTGCTGCCGCCAGCGCTAAAGCTGCGCAAGAAAAGCACAACGCCGTCCAAGAGGCTCTAAAGCGCGTTTCGGAACGGGCAAAACAGCTTATCGAAGCGGCCAAACCGGGCGATCGCGCGATATTCATGGCCTCCACACCGGTTACGTTGCGAATCACCGAGGGTCCAATTGTTTTCGACGGGCCAAACGAAATTGCGCTGACCCAAGGCGGCGAACAAAAGCTGACCGTGGCCCTTAATCGTCGCTACGGATTCGCGGATGGTGTCCGCATCGAGCCGAACATCCCGGATGGCAATGCGAAGCTGAGTACCGCGGCGATTGACGTTGCCGCCGGCCAAGATAGCGGCGAGTTGACGATCAAGGCAGCTGCTGACGCTCCACCAGGAAATCGAACCATTACGCTTAAGGCAAAACTGAAATTCAACGGCTTCGATTTGGAATTCAACAGAAACGTGCAAGTCACAGTCACGGCGCCCGCACCGACAGAAGAGAAAAAAGAGTGATGAACGAGAGACATCCTAAGGTCGAGGGACATGATTGTCATCCTGAGGGAGCGACAGCGAGTGAAGGATCTCCCAAAGAGGTTATGGAGCGTGAAGCGGTTGAATCCGGCTACTTCGAGTGGTCAACGCACTTTGACGATGTGTTACGGTTTCTCATTGGTTCCACGCCTTCTGGCAGATCCTTCGGTCGCTGTCGCTCTCTCAGGATGACATTCTGTGGCATACGAGGCTGTCGATCGAACGCCGTCGAATTACTGGTCGTGTTCGTCGCGCTAATGCTATCGGCGGGCTTGGCGTTTACGGATGAATCGCGCGCCGACGACGAATCAATTTCGATTGCCATTGCG
>CBDUAB010000653.1:0-3631 GCA_965365045.1 uncultured Planctomycetales bacterium | reverse complement strand
AACGTACAAACGAAACACGGGGGAATAGACCCGCTCACGGCCTGGCAAGTAGTCTTCGGTAAAGGCACGCAGCTCGATCGGTTGTGGCTCAATGCCTAGCGTTTTCGCGCCAAACGTGCCTTGCACGTTGAGGCTGGCGGTCTGCTGATCTCCGCCGGAAAGCAAATACTCGCCTTGATCCGGAGTCGGATTGCGGCGCGGGTCTTCGACGCCGGACCATTCGACGCCGATCTTTCTGAGGCCATAATCGTCGCTGGCGGCAACTTCGAAACTGAGGACGTCTTCGTCCAACACGACGCTTTCCGCCGCTAGGTTGCTACACTGAATTGTCGGTGCACGATCATCCACGGAACGGATATGAAGTTGAAACGGAGTCTTGGCGGAAAGGCCTTCCACGTCCGTCCAGCGGAATTCCTGTTTGTCGACTTCATCCACCGAAACGGCCGCCGACAGAATCGTATCTCCGGAAAGCTCAACGCCTTTGGCGTCGCCATTGATGGTAGCGCTAGCCAGCGCGCGGCTCGCCTTGGCTTGAAAGCGAGCGACACTGCCTTTAACGATTGAGACCGCGCCACCGCGCACGTCCTTGTCTTGATTCGGGTATCCCAAGTATGAGGGCAACTCAATATTCGCCATTAACGCAGTGAGTTCCGGACGCGGTTTTGGTGCAATGGCAATTTGGTGTCGCGCGTCACCGACAGAGATTGTTAGCCGCGCCGCGGCCGTCTGTGCGGGGATTTCAAACACGTATTGCCCGTCTACCAGGCTGGTGCCGATCCGTTGCTGGCGAGCATAGCGCGCCGATCCGCTGGTGGGGCGCCAACGTGTCGACTCCGCAAGCGGCAACGAAATTGTGAACGGTTCACCGACCGGCACGACAAGATGATTGGGGACGTTGGCCAGTTGTGCGAAGGTGTAACGCGGAATGTCGGCCAGCGGCATGGACCATCGTGCCAGCGCATTCAGGCCTGCGCCTTGGATGAACAACGCGGCGACCGCAATCAGGGAGCATACGGCAGCAGCCCAGCCCCATGTTTTGTGTCGCGGTTGTGGGACCCACTGGCGAAAGTCCATGTCGCGTGTGTCGTGCGCGACTTGTTCGATCGCTGCTTGGCAAAGTGCCGTCGAAGCGTTTTCATCTTTGCGTTGAGCCAGTTCAATGATTCCCAACAAACGGTCGCCAACACGCGGTTGTTCACGGGCCAGGAGTCTAGCAAGATCGGTAAAGCGACGATGGCGCCAGATCCAGCGATAGATCTTGATGGGCAAGAAGAACACGAGGCCCGAGATCCCGCCAAGGAACAACAGTAATCGAACCCACTTTGGCGTGTCGCCCAGCCGGTCGCCGATGAACAGGATCAAAAATGCGATCGTCAACGTGACCACGCCGGCAAAAATGGCCTCGGCAGTCTTGATCGACCAGACGCGTTTTTGGAATCCTTGGAGTTTGGATCGCAAGTCGCTAGGAAGCTCGACTCGTTTCGTGCCGTGTTCAATTTGCATGATCAAGGCCTCTTGTTTCATGTGTTTGACCGACGGTGATCACTAAATCGACTGTTTGACTTCGTCTCGGGAGACCCCCACGAGCTTGCTCGCGGGTGAATCAGGCTGGAAGCTACCGCAATTAACATACGCCCAAGCCCCCCCTGAGTTCGCTCAGGGGTGAATCAGGTTGGCAAGGTATTGAATTGCGCATAGTCGCGCAACCTTCTTTACCCTCGTGCAAGCACGAGGGGGTCGTTCTTTTTACGTTGCAATGGTAGCCTGCAGCCTTATTCACCCACGGCACAAGGCCGCGGGGGTCCAAATCAAAAAGTCGAACTAATGACTGATCACTAATAACAATCACTGATCCCTAAATCGCTCCTTGCATCTTTCGACCAACCCAAAACACGCCCAAGATGCCGATCAATGCGCCCGCCCAATATGGGCTGGCCCAAATCTGACGGCGACGGATCGCAGGTTCGGGCGGTGGTAACTCCAGCACTTTGTCCCGAATTGTCGAGATTTCATCATAAGGGATCCACTGTCCGCGGGAAACATTAGCGATTTCACGCAATACGTCATGCCGAGCCGGTTTTCCTACTTTTTCACGTTGTTCGCCGTGAACGGCCAGGCGTGTATCCAATACAGCACCAGTTTCTTTGCAGAAAAGTTTGACTTGGTACACGCCGGTACGGTTTGGCGTAAAGCGTGCCGTGTACAAGCCCCAATCCGCACCTTTGGATTGGAAACGAATGATTTCGGTTTGGTTCTTGCCGTCCGGGTCGGTGATTTCGGCATGCACGGTGCCACGATTGAGCGGCACGCCAGTTGGGTCGAGTACCGTGGCGTTCAATGTGACGACATTGCCCGGCTCGGGTCGATCGGGCGTGTAAAACATACGCAGCATCTCGCCTTCGGCCATATGCCTTTGATATGCCATCCAGCGAGCAACTTGTCCCCAAAATCGATAATGGTATTTGTCCTCGACACCCTCGCGCCAACGCCATGCGCCGTCCGTTCCCATGAAAAGGATCTTGCCAGTTCCGTAGGTCTTGGTGACCAGCAGTGGGGCGCGGGATTGTTCGTGGACGGCGAGGACTTCGCTGCCTGCTTTGTGCCGTACGGCCGGCGAACGCCATTGAAAGCCGGGCAAGCCTCGCCACACGGCGTCGTTCTCTCGGTCGGTGTCGGCTAGTTTTGTAAGCAAGCTTGTTTGTCCGATTTCCGTCAAGACAAATGTCGATGGTATGCGCGAGCCATAGCCTTGTCGCGCCGTGCTGTCCAGGACGACCGGATACAGGTCTTCTAAATCCGTGGAAAGCAGCGAGTATTGATTGCCGCGCATGCCGGGCATAAACACCAGGCCGCTGGCTTGTTTTTCCACCAAGCCTTTCAACAATTGGCAGTTCTCCACGGTTAGTTGCCCTTTGTTGACACCTACGTCGCCGAGCATGACCACGTCGAAGCGCGCCAGTTCTTCGATCGTTGTTGGGAATTGTTTGATGTACCCGGCGCCACCTCCGAACTTGGATTGATCGGGGTGAAACAAAAGGCACGAGACATCGACGCCAGGATCGCGGTCCAGCGCGTTGCGAAGGTAGCGATATTCCCAGCGCGGAAAGGATTCGACGATCAAGACCTTGAGCGTTTCCGGCTTAATCGCCACGTTCACCGATTGATCGTTGTTGCCGCGAATGGTCTCGGACTCGTGTGGCGGCACGTGCACGGCCAATGCAACGTCGCCGATTTCATCTGGTGTCCAGAAGAAGACATCTCGCACGTCGCCCATCGCCGGCACAACGACCTGCTTTGTCACCGTAACCCCCGTTTCGATTTCGAGGGTCACGTCGACTTCGTAATCGGACGCCATCGTGCTGCGCAACGTAAAGGGAATCTGCAGTGATTTGCCGACAACCGAAAAAGTAGGCGGTTCCAGCGACGCGACTTCGATGTCCGGCAAGGGGACTTCGCTGCCGAGTGCCACGGTGTACACCGGGACGTTGTTGATGCGCAGCCGCGTGGCGGAATTTGTCGGCGAACTTCCTTCGTTCCAGTCTCCGTCGGTCAACAGAGCAACGGCACGTAGATTCTTGTACCGCTTAAGAACGTCGTTCAGCGCCGCGTCAATGTCCGTACCTTGTCGTTT
>CBDUAB010000652.1:0-3631 GCA_965365045.1 uncultured Planctomycetales bacterium | reverse complement strand
TTAGTCAAAGACGCCCTTGCCAAAGCCCGGACCCGCGGTGTCGTCGTCATCGCGCTGTCGCTGTCCAGAGTTGTCGCCACGACCGCTTTGGGCGTTGGCGGTAGTGCTTTCGCCGCGCGGAGGCGTGTGAGGCATCGGTTCAAAATCATATCCTTCATCATATCGCGACACGTATCCAGGCTCGCTCGCCTGTTTGAGTTCGCGCTGATAATCAGTAATGACACGATCTTGAATCGTTTCTCGGCATTCGGAATTGATAGGATGGGCTATGTCCGCGTAGAGTTTCGTGCGACCCTCTTGGTCTTTGATTGCCAAGTCGTCCTTGAGCCGCACGCCACATTGGTTGCAGTACGCCGCGCGCAGGTGGTTCTTACTACCACATTGCGAGCAATGTGCCGTCAGTTTGCGACTTGGCATGGCCACGAACGGACCGTTCGTGCCTTCGATGATTTTGAGATCGCGTACGACAAAACTGTCGTCAAAGGTAACCGAACAGAAAGCTTGTAGCCGATCGTCGGGATCGTCCATAAGTTTAATGCGAACTTCGGTGATCTTCACAGCATCCGCTCCTTAGTTCATGCTCGGTCGCATTGGCCGCACTGAAAGCGGCATACCAGTCTTCGCTCGTACGACGTGGCCGATTCTGGCGGCGCGCAGTTTATGCTCGGCTCGTCGTGCATCATCCTGGGTCGTACAAATGCCGAAATAGCTTGAGCCGCTCCCACTCATTTGATGAGCGACGAACGGGGCTTTGCAAAACTCCGTTTCCAACCGGGATATCCAAGGTGAAATCTCGGCGGCCGGTTGCTGCAAACGATTAAACATTTTATTCACCAATCCGGCTGGGTGGCGAATCTGGCCGGTAACAAAAGCCGAATCAAAGCGACGCGCAACCGTAGGAACGCGCGACTGGCGATAGACTTCAGCAGTCCCCAATGCCACCGGCGGGTGGACAATGACGATCTCGCAACGGGGGAGACGTGGAAGTTCCTGGATTTGCTCGCCACGGCCGGTGCAAAGAGCCGTCGGCGCACCCAAAAAAAACGAAACGTCGCTGCCAACCTCCGCCGCAAGTTCGCCCAAACGTTGCTTGCTGAGATCAAGATTCCATCCCAGGTTGCCGGCAACCAACGCCGCAGCCGCATCCGCTGAGCCACCCCCCAGTCCAGCACCCGCGGGTATGCGTTTCGTCAGCCGCACTTTGGCACCCATCGCCGAGTCCACTTCGCGCTGCAGCAAGTGAAGTGCGTGAACAACCAGATTGCGATTGTCTTGAGGTATCTCGCCCAGGAACGCAGTCTTACGGCTACTCGCTTGCAAACCAACCGACCAGTCCGCACGAAAATCAATTTCCGGACTTTCCGTGGCGGAAAAACTGAGTGAGTCGTAGATACTCACAGTCGTCATGATGGTTTCGATGCCATGAAAGCCATCCGTTCGTCGAGCCAATAGCTCAAAGAAAAGATTGATCTTTGCAGGAGCACAGATTCTTACCTGCGCAAACTGTAGCGCACCAGACATTTCTGGTCCTCACCATAGAAACGGGCTTCCATCCCGGATTAGAAAGCCGATAACCTCTCAAGAATCCACGCGATGAGCCCATAACTGTCCAAGTAGATTAAACGCGATTCTACGCTTATTGCCAAATCGGTCAACTAGAACGACAGCCACAATTGTAGATATTTGAAATCAGTAACTGCTTTATTTGTCAAGGTTTGCGCAGCTTACACGCGTTGTTCCGTGACGGACCCTTCCGAAAGATGAGTTGATCGCATGCGACCACGACTACCAATTCTTCTCAATCTGTTACGCGGTTTCCTGATGGGAACGGCAGACGTCGTGCCTGGCGTATCAGGCGGTACCGTCGCACTAATTGTCGGCGTGTACGAACGGCTGGTCACGGCAATAAGTCGTTTTGATCTTCGTTTCGTGGATCACCTACGCCGGCGCGAGCTGTCCGAAGCGATGCAGCGAATTGACTTACCATTTTTGCTCACGCTGGGAAGTGGGATTGTCGTGGGAATTGTTTCACTGGGATCAACCATGGAGTCGCTATTGCTAGGCACAATGTCTCGTCCGCTCACACTGGCAGCATTTCTTGGCATGATTGTGGCATCGAGCGTGCTGGTAGCGAGATGGGTCGAAGCGCGCACGACAGCGGACAAGATTCGTTTCCTATTCATCGGTTTGATAAGTGCCTCATTGGCGTTTTGGATTACAGGTTTGAATCAAACGAATGAAAGTCCTGACATCACGCTGAACTATGTGTTCTTGTGCGGCATCATCGGCATCTGCGCAATGATTTTACCTGGACTCAGCGGTGCCTATCTGCTGCTTGTGCTCGAAATCTACAGCCATCTTACGAGCATCTTGCACCGTCTCGTACATGGCGGAATCAGTCGCGACGACATCGTTACGGTCGTCGTTTTTGGAAGCGGCTGTGCCCTCGGCCTGGTTTCTTTTAGCAAAGTACTCAAGTGGTTGCTGGCGAACCACCGTCGCCCGACGATGGCGGTACTGAGCGGATTCATGGTCGGCGCGCTCAGAAAGGTCTGGCCGTTTCAGCGCGACCTCACGCTTGACGCCAAATCGCTCGAGGAAAAGGTCTACGAGCCCGTGATGCCCACGGCGTTCAATGATCTGGTTTGGTACTGCATGGGGGTGGCTCTGCTGGCCGCCGTGCTCGTCTTTACGATCGACTACATCGCCAGGCGACAGCGTGCCGCCGACGTGTAGATGCTATTCACCGTGAAGAAGAAGTGAATGAACAACCGGTGATCAGTCAGGCAACTTTCGTCAACCAACGGTACGTGTCGGGACGAACGCCTTGTTGAGTATCCATCAGCGCTTGCCTTATTCGCCGCGTGTTGGGACCCGTTTTGCCGTCGGTGAGCGTGTGTTGTACGCCGCGACAAATGATTGTGCCGACACCACTCAAACCAGCTGCCGTACCAGCTAGGGCGGCTTCGCCGTGCCCGGTCCATGCCAATAATTCGTCAACCGAAATGTCGCGTTCTCGCACTTCGTAGCCGAGATCGCGCGCCAGATGCAAGACACAATCGCGAGTCACACCATGCAGAAAGCTGCCGCGGAGCGGTTTGGTGATCACGCTCTTGTCATCGATCAACACAAAATTCGACGCGCCGGTCTCTTGCACGTCACCTTGAGGACAAAAAAGAATCTGATCAACGTGGTGCGCTGTCTTTGCGTCCAGTGTTATGCCGAGGGCCGCGGCATAGTTGGCACCTGTCTTTACTGCACCAAACTGAGGCGTCGTGCGCAAACGCTCGTCTTCGACCAACAGCCGTAAAGCGCTTTCACCTTCGGCAAAGTAATCGCCAACGGGTGAAGCAAGCACATACAGAAATGCCGATTTCGATGGCGTGCTCGCCGCGCCGATATTCTTGTCCGCCCCGATTAACACAGGCCGCAAATAGAGTGAACCCGGTGCGGGAGGAACCTGTTCCGCCGCATCTAAAACGGCGTCGGCCATCATTTGCGTCAACATTGCCACGTCAGGAATCGGCAGGCGCAGCGTCGCGGCACTTTTTCCCATCCGTTTGGCATGCTGTTGGGCGCGAAAAATCACCAATGAATCGTCGGGCCAGCGGTATGCTTTGAGACCTTCGAA
>CBDUAB010000651.1:0-3646 GCA_965365045.1 uncultured Planctomycetales bacterium | reverse complement strand
CCGCTTTCGTCATCCGTGTCATCTACTGGTACAACCCGCCGCAGTATTGGGACTTCCTGGCATTGGGTGAAAGGGTCAACTTCGAGGTCTTGCGTGCGTTCGAGGAACAGGGCATCAGTTTTTCGTTGCCGCTTCGAGTGACCCACACGTCCATTGACAGTGAGGAAAAACCTGTCGAAGTCAGTCTAGTCGATCGAATGCCTGCGGCCTGACAGTCGTTCACGCTATTTCCAAGAGTTATCCGTAAGCGGCTGGCCGTTTGTTGTCAAGATTTGAAAATGGTGAAAGCCAGCCTGCATTCCCGCGTATCGCCAGACAACTTTCTTATCTCGCGTGACTTCGAACAGCTTCACCTGTTCTCCCTTCGCGTGATAACTGGAAATCACGGTATTGCCGTTAGGTAATCTTTGGGCACCGCAGGCATCGTCGAAGAGTTTCTCTCCGAGGTCTTCGTTCGTGACGCTCCAAATGATTTTTCCATCGGCATCAACCTCAATGATGCGATTTCCATTCGTGCAGGCGATCAGAGTGTTGCCATCGTTCAAGCGAATCGCGGTAAAGGGCCAGTCCCGCTTGTCACGGCCTCGATCGTCTGTCATGAATTCACGAACGACGTCGCCTGTGTCCGGGTTGTATTCCTTGACCGCGAAGTCAAGCAGATGCGGCGCGATGTAATTGCCGTTCGGAAGCAGGCGGAGCATCCGGGTTTGCATATGAAAGTTGTCTTTCTGGCATTGCAGCGGAGTCGTTTTAATGACTTCTCCGTTGCGGTTGATCACGACGGCGCGCGGTTCCGGCCCCAACTCGGCGACGAGATAATCTCCGTTTGGCAAGCGTTGTACTGTGCTTGTTTCTGCTTGCTGCCCTTTGTATTGAAACACGATCGCCTTGGTTTCACGTTGAACTTCCACAACTCCGCCGTTGGGGAAATCCTGCGTTCCATAGAGCGCCAGCAGCACATTTCCATTCGGCAAGACCCAACCGTCACTTGCCGGCATATCAAACGTCCATTCGACCGTCCCGTCCTCATCTACGATGACCGCTTTGTTGGCGTTGCCTACGCCAAGAAAAGAATGCTGGATGGCACCGTCATCCTTGGCGCGCACGGTTAGCGCCGTCACCAAAAGCAGCACGAATGACAGAATCGCCTGCAGCGAGCTGCCTAAGAACGTGTTTCGAAATGCAACACACATGGTACAATGGCCCTCCCAGGCCAGGGCTTTTAGAATCTTTGCAGATTTGCTAAATCGTTGCCACCACGGACTTTTTTCGCGAGTGCAAGAAGGCAATTTGCTATGTCCCAGGAAAAACGGCGAGCCTCCCTTTTTTCGAGCGTTTTGACCGGCCGGTGACGCGCGGCCCGACTGGACACTCGACAACTTTATCCGAGCCGTCGAGCAGCTTCTAACGAATAGCCACAGCCCGCTGTCCAACCGACACTTGTCCAACTGGTCGCGTCTAGATTGCAGCTGCGTTTAGCGATTGATCACTTGTTCAATAGTTTTCTGAAAGGTCAACTGAAAGTCCTCTGGATCATAATCGGCCAATGCACGGAGCCAAGTCGAGGTGAGTTTTTCAACACCACCCGACTCGGTTCCTGGGTTCATGGAGAGGACGAGCATCTTATCAAGGTTCTTAAATGTCATATCAACCGACGATACTACTCCTGCTCTCTTCTGTTGGCGCCATTTCTCGTAGTCCCTAAGCCAAATCTTTCCAAGTTCAAAGCGCTCGGGATTCGCCGATGCCTTGTTGAGTTTTCCGTTTAGCTGAGGGAATGATCGAAGGCTAATCAGTTCAATCGTCATGGCTCGCGCTGCCCAAGAGACTTGGCGCGCCGACGGAAAACCATAGTGCCGTTGCTTGTTCTGACTAAGAAGGTGAGTCAGATGATTCTCGACAATCTCGGCACCATATTCCTTTTCGTAGTAGCGAACTTCGAGTTTTTCTCGCAGAACCGTCAACTGATCGATAACTGCATCGGCCGCAACGTGGATCCGCTCAGCGTCACCAAAAGGCTGGGAAACAATGGCCATCCTCAAATCCCGAAATAGCGTGTCTAAATCTGGATCCATCGGAGACAGGGATAGTGATGTTTGCCACTTCGCGAGCGGAACTCGACCTGGAGGAGCTTCTTGGTAACGATTTCGGTTACGCGGAATGTTAGTCTTTAGATCATGATGGCAGGCAAAACAATCATATATCGCCAATTCGGGCCATCCCAAGGTAATGTCGGTGGGAGGTTTAGCTTGACCACATTTCACGCGCGCCAGATCGCGAACTAGCCGAACGTACTCGCGCAGTCCTATATTGCTGCCCAACCAGATGGCTCTGGTCACTGGAAAATCACCGTTGAATCCAGGATAGCCATTAGGGTAGGTCGCCTCAATGAATTTGTCACGCGAAAGGAAACCTCCTTTTTCGCTTAGCTCACGCCAGTGAACGGGCATCAACATCGTGAATGTGCCTAGTTCGAAATTTGGTAAGATCGGATGTCCGGCCGCATACATCCTATGAGTAACGACCTTGCCCTGTTCGACGTTTCCGATGTGACATGAGACACACTGCTCTGCACGGCACACGGGATCCCGCACATTAATCATCCCAAGTTCTTGTTTTTCCTCTGCCGTCTTTTCGCGCCAACTCTCTAACTTGTGTTCATCTTCCCACTGATCGCTGGCGCCGTGACAAGATTCGCAAGACACGCCATGTCTGAAATAGTCCCTTAGATTGGGGTACGTCCGATCGGGTCGCCAATTGGCATGGCAACTGAGGCATTGCCGCACGCCGCGCAACGTATTTTCACAATCATCATCGCACGGCTCTTGGCCGTTGATTCGCGTGAGCTGATCAATGACTTGTTCAACATCATCAATTTCCATTCTTCTGAGAATGTCGAACCCACGATCGGAGCACATGAACGTGAAAGCCTTTTGGTGCCTGTCATGGATCAATGATTCATTTAAGGCAACGAAGTCAAGGTGCTTCCCTGCTTCTATACTCATGTCTTCCGGCTTCGATTTGTCATGGCACAACTTACACGCTTCGGGCCCCTTAAACGTGAACTTCGATTCATCATGCTCACTTGTGGTCAAATCGGCCGATTCAACATGTGACAATGACATAGTATGCATCGCCAACATGAAAACCGCGAAGGAGGCCCTAAGTGCCACGCTGGTTACCAATCGGAAGTCCATCAAAGAACCTCAATGGAAGGTTACCGTTCTGTCAAACAGGACCGACGACGATTTGCCGCGAACCAAGGGCAATCACAGATGGGAACACGACTTTGCGCCGACCACGATCCGTAAACGCATTATAGCAACACTCCATGGTCAAATCGAATACTTGCGGTTCAAGTAGTAATGCACGTGGAGAAGATTTCGATTGTTTACAACGATTATCTCGACGTCGAGTCCAGCGTAGCCGTTACGCGATTGCCGACTCCTCTAGCTCCCAGCCGATCGGGCGAGCGTCTTGGTGTGATGGTGGGATGAGCACGGTGACGAAAACAGACGTACCAGGTTGGAAGCGACCCTACACCATTCAGGTTGCACGAAAATGGAGGGATCCTAGCCAATTTGGCAGCTGACAGGGACCTCATTGGTGGATACCAGTAGTCTGCCGTGCGGCTTAGAATACGAAA
>CBDUAB010000650.1:0-3648 GCA_965365045.1 uncultured Planctomycetales bacterium | reverse complement strand
GTCTTTGGCCCCGGAGGCATCTACTCGAATCCGCAAAACAGCAATCTGGAAGTCGGCGCGTCGGCCGAACTGATCTTGCCTGACGGCTCATCGGGATTCCAAATCGACGCTGGTTTCAAAGTCCAGGGGGGTGCAAGCCGCCGACCAGATCGCTCCGCGAAACACTCGTTGAGCTTGCGTTTTCGTAATGAGTATGGCGAAGGCCGACTTGACTACCCATTATTCAAAGGATCGTCGGTTGAGAGTTTCGATAGTATTCATTTGCGCGCGATGTACAACAATTCCTGGATCCATTGGGGCCGTTCGCAGCGTCCGCGCGGTACGCTGATTCGTGACCAATGGATGCGCGATTCATTGTTGGCGATGGGACAGGATGATGCCGGAGAAGGCACCTACATGCACATCTACATCGACGGTTTGTATTGGGGTGTCTACAACGTTCACGAGCGTATGGAAGCGGCCCATTACGCTGCTTACAACGGTGGCGACGAAGTTGAATATGATGCGCTCAATGGCGGATCGCCGATCGATGGTGACTTGACGTCTTACAATGCGATGAAGGCAACGGTCGCAACGCAGGATTGGGACGCAATTCAACAAGTACTGGGTGTGGACAACTATATCGACTGGACTATCATGCAGCGCTTTGGCAGCAACAGCGATCTCAAAAGTGACGGCAATTGGCGCGCTGCGGGTGGTGGACCGGACAACGCACCTTGGCATTTCTATTCTTGGGATTCCGAACGGACCTTAGAGGGCGTTAACGAAGGCGCTCCTGGCGGCACGGCGGATCCGCCCGGAATCTTAAACACACTTAGTCAAATCGATGAGTTTCGTCTGCGTTTTGCCGATCGCATTCAACAACATTTCTTCAACGACGGAGCGCTGACGCCCGAAAACACGGCTGCCCGATGGAATGAACGGACCGACGAGTTGGAAGTTGCTATCGTCGCGGAGTCAGCCCGCTGGGGCGACTATCGCCGTGATGTACACCAGAGTGAATGCCCTTGTGATCTGTACACTCGAAACGATCATTGGATACCGGAATCCAGCCGATTGTTGACAAGCTACTTTCCCGCCCGTACCGACATTGTGTTAGGGCAATATCGCGGCAATGGTCTCTATCCGAGTGTCAACGCGGCGGCGTTCACAATTGACGGCGTTGCCCAGCATGGCGGCGAGATTAGCGCCGGAGCGAACTTGTCGTTCACCGGTCCGGCCGGCGATACGATCTATTACACGCTCGACGGATCCGACCCACGGGCTGAAGGTGGCGCGGCGATTGGCACTCCGTTCGTGCCGGGTGTCGACGCACCGATCAATCTGGGCGAATCGCTGACGGTCAAGGCGCGCGTGTTGTCCGGTACCACTTGGTCAGCTCTGTCAGCGGCGAACTTCGTGGTTGTGCCCGCCACTGGGGCGATCATGGTTAGCGAGATCAATTACAACCCCCACGATCGTACGGACGCGGAAGCCGAGGTCATTCCCAACGTTAACAGCAATGATTTCGAATTCATCGAATTGCTGAACAAACACACAACGGCAACCGTCAATTTGTTAGACATGCAGTTTACCAACGGCATCGACTTTACGTTCCCGGATGTATCGCTGGCTCCGGGACAGCGCGCCGTGATCGTCAGTGATCTGAACGCATTCTTCGTTCGATACGGTGAATCCAACGATGTCGCCGGCCAATGGTCGGGCAGTCTGGCGAACGGGGGCGAAGCACTCACTTTGGTTGACGGACTAGGTAATACCGTATTTGACTTTGAGTATTCCGACAACGCGCCGTGGCCTGCGCGTGCCGACGGTGCCGGGGCAACTTTGGTATTGGTCGACGAGGACGGCGTGCCCCCCGAGGAACTTGGCAAGCATTACAGTTGGCGCGGGAGCAGCGAGTTTGGCGGTTCACCGGGCAGCGCGGCCAGCGACGCCGTCGGTATCGTCGTCAGCGAAGTGTTGGCCAACTCCGAAACGGTGGGTGGCGGCGGCGATTCCATTGAAATCCATAACCCGGGCAGTGAAGCCGAAGACATCAGCGGTTGGTACTTGAGTGATTCAACACGCAATTTGCTGAAGTTTGAAATCCCGGCGGGCACGGTTTTGCCCGCGGGCGGTTATGTCGTTTTCGACGAGACTGATTTCAACCCGACGCCGCTTAACCCAGGTACCAACGACTTTGGCCTCAGTGGTTCCAACGGCGACGACGCTTGGTTGGTGATTCCTGACGGCACGGGCGGCGTCGCTACTTTTGTCGACGATGTACACTTTGGCGCGACAGCGGAGGGCGAAAGCGTCGGCCGCGTGTCCGACGGTACGGTGGCGCCGTTAGCGCGGCGCACCCTGGGATGCGCGAACTCACATCCACGGGTCGGTCCGTTGGTGATTAGCGAAGTGCAATTCAATCCGGGTGAACCTTCGCAGGCAGCGCTGGACGTGTACGGCGACTTGGTCGAAGACGACTTGGAGTTTGTTGAAATCCACAACCCGACCGCCAGTGCCGTGAATCTCACTGAGTGGCGGGTGCGATCCGGCGTCGATTACGATTTTGCGGACGACACGATGATCGACGGTGGCGCGGCAATCATCGTCATCTCGTTCAATCCTGAGAATCCAGACAACACCGATCGACTGTCCGCGTTTCGTACCCATTATGGAATCGGCAACGAGGTCACGATTTTGGGCGGATTTGGGGGTCAACTGAGCGACAGTGGAGAAGCTGTCCGTCTGCGTCGCCCGGATACGCCTCCACCAGATAATCCGACGCTGATCCCGCGATTGCTCGAAGACGAAGTGGTCTATGACGATTCGGCACCCTGGGCAACGTCGGCCGACGGCCAAGGCGATTCATTACAACGTGCGTTGTCGACAGCCTGGGGGAATTCGGCGTTTTCGTGGCAAGCCGCTAGTCCCTCGCCTGGCTCAGTCAGCTTTACTGGCATCGCCGCCGGCGACGTGAACGCGGACGGCGTCGTAAATGCGATCGACATCGATATGACTTACGATGCGGCCAGCGCCAGTTCGAGCAATTCAGTGTTTGATCTGGACGGCAATGGACTCGTAGATCAGGCCGACGGCGCTTATCTTGTCGGTACGATCCTGGGCACACTACCCGGCGACGCCAATCTGGACGGTGTTGTGGATGGTTCCGACTTCAATCGCTGGAACGACCACAAATTTCAATCTTGTAGCACGGGCTGGTCGACCGGTGATTTCAACGGTGATGCAACGACCGATGCAAGTGATTTCAACATTTGGCTGCCGAATCGTTTTATGCCGATTGCGGCGGCAGCCCACAACGGGGCCGCTCGACCAGTACGGGCTGCGCTTGCCGTAAACGATGTGAGCAATCCGGCGGTTGTGTCGATCGTTGATCAGATCCACGCGCAACGATCGACAGATGATCTTTCGCGGCGCAATGTGGGACTCAACATTGATGACGGTTTCGTGACAGCATCGTCGGCAGATGGTGACACGTTTCCAGTCCAACATCGCAGTCATGATGTATCCCGTGCATTTCGACGTGTTTTGTCAAGCGAGACGCGCGGCAGCGGTGATGCCAACGCCGAGTCACGAGATTCTTTCAAGTCGTTATTGGATACTGTGTTTGCGGACCTGTAGTCGACGTGCACACCGACACCATGAAGG
>CBDUAB010000649.1:0-3648 GCA_965365045.1 uncultured Planctomycetales bacterium | reverse complement strand
CGTCGGATAAGCGCTATGTGCGAAAGAATGCCCGCTTAGCATATACTGCGCTCGCGGAACTTGAGACGCGATGCGGACTGATCACACTCTGAACAAACCTATGCCTTGACAACGGTATCGCCCACATTGATTGTGCCACCGGTAATGATGCGCCCAAAGCGTCCTCGCAGGTTGAAGTGACTGCCCTGGGGGCCGTTGATGAACTCGCGCGCCTGGCGGCCAAAACGGCGCGAGAATTTGCCGCAACCGGAGTGGGCCTGTTCGGTGATCTCAAGGACGACGTTTTCGCCGATGTGCAGATGGCTGCCGGCCGGAAGATTCTGCTCACTCAGATTCAAGTCCACGATGAGATTGTCGCCCGACAGGCCCATGGCGGCCTCTTCACCTGCCATCAGCTCTAGAACGCGGCTATTCATCAGCGACACCTGCGATTTTGGATCCGAGCGACCGTCCGGCAGTTTTTGCCAATGATCGGTGGGCCAACGGTCGCCCTCGACACCACCCTCGGGGGAAAGCATCGCCGCGGCAAGTGATTGGCGCTCGTTCTCCCGTGGACGTACGAAGATTGCTCGCACGAGTCCCTTGTCCCGTGGTGATGCGAGAACATGGGCGAGGCCTTGCTCCAGCTCCAATGCGGTAAGGTGAATATGTGCGATTTCCATCGAACGAGTCGCTTTTCTATCCCGCCTTGCGTGCCACGGACTCGTTCGTCTTTGATACGGAGCGGTACACGGCGACGTCATCCACACCATCGCCATCCCAATCGCCAACCACCGGATAGTCGCCTGCGCGCCCCAATTCTACTACACGATCCGTATCGTCAAGCTGGTGATTGCCGTTCGTGTCCAGATAAAACTTACCATCGCGAAAGAAACCGACCTCGTCAATACCGTCGCCATTGAAATCGCCGACGACCGGAATGTCACCCGCATTGCCGAAATGCACAACCAAGTCGCGTTCCGTCCAACGACCGTTGCCATCCATGTCGAGATTCCACCGGCCACCGCGAAAGATACCGATGGCTTTAATGCCGTCACCGTTCCAGTCGCCCACTACGGGATGATCACCCTCGACGCCGTAGTGGAAGACGTGGTCAATCAGATCGGCACGCAACCGCCCTTTGTTGGTGAGCTTCATCACACGCTTGCCACTGGTCGCTTCGTCGAATTCCGGCGGCATATTCTTTTTACGTCCATCGGGTGGATTGGAGTTATCCGGCAAGCCAGGTTCCAAGGAAACCGCGCGCGAGTCACCGGGCCAGGCGGGACCAAAGATACCAATGTCATGCTTGCCATCACCGTCCCAGTCGCCAGTGACGGGCAAGTCTTGATCGTGGCCAAGCTTAACCCACAGATCATTGGCATCCCAAACGCCATTGCCGTTGATGTCGATGAACCATTCTCCGTCGTGATAAATCGCCAGCTCAGAGACACCGTCGCCGTTGAAGTCGCCAGCAATCGGAATTGCTCCGGCAACGCCAAAGTACGACGTGCGGCGTAGCGGTGTGCCCGCGTCCGTGCGTTCAAAAAACCACTGTCCATGAGCCAAGTGACTCGAATTCCTCTGCGCCGGCATGTGCGCGAACGTGAACCAAACGGGTTCGGGCAGACTGCCTGCAAATCCCGTCCCACGTGGTCGTCCTGCGTCGATAACACTCAAATGCCAAGTGAATCCAACCACATCCGTGCTGATGTTGCCGTACGACCCGAGTTCAAAAACAGGTAGCGATCGGACTTCGCGATGAATCGGAATGTCGATCACCGGGGGAGGCGTTACCGGTTCGTAACGTCTAATCGGAACGCTGGGAGGTATGACCGGAAAACTGTTTCGTATCTGAACGTTCACTTCGCTAAAGTTGTTTTCGAATGAGTGCCCGCCAGGTCGAAGCGAAATGCGCACAATCGCATCGTTTTCCGGGTCGGCTTCCAATTCTTTTAGGACGAACTCGTTGACCGGTTCTCCTGGATTGAACACGAATCCGAAACTCGTACCTGGGGTATCCACACCGTCGATGTACGCCTCCGGATGGTATTGGTAAACCGCATACTTCCCAGCCTTGAGCCCGACGAATTCGTAAAACCCGGTCGCGTCAGTCACCGCTCGGATGGCTCCGTCGCCATAAATGCCCGGCAGAATAAAATCACTGGTGAGTGGCAGGCCAGTAATGCCGTCGCGCAGCTCGAGGACAATTTGCGCCAGAGGTGTGTCATCTTCCGTGCGTTGACCGTCGCGTAAATCGGAGATCCGCTCTGGTAGATGCTCGCCCGACTCCAGCACAATGTCTTCACCGTCCTTGAATACATAACCGGATAACGTTCCGGGCGGATCTTCGCAGAAATTGTAGCCGTCCAACGCCTCTCCGGCACCGACAGAAATGCGCGTAATCACGTTAACACCAGATGTGTCGCCGTTGCCGTCCGGCGCCGATTCGTCCCCGTCAAAGTAGCCGTCCGGTTGAATCTGGTGAATGCTAAACTGGCCAGGATAGAGATCCGTGAATTCATATCGTCCATTCACGTCGGTGACGATTTCGGCAACGATTTGCCCTGTGGTATCAATTAGCTGCAAACGCACGCCGCCTAGCGCCTCGTCGCCGTCGCCCGTGTTGAATTCGCAATCACGGATGTTAACGTCGGTATGAACGAGACCACGAATCGCCGCCGGCAAGACTTCACCGAAGTTGAAATCCCGGCCTTCGTCACCCCATCCAAGCGCGATTCCCTGGATGCGATCACCCGGATCATCCGCCACGCCGGACTGCTGACCGTCGACGTACCCGGGCGCATCCATTCCGTCTAAATAACCCTCGGGTTGGACTTCCTCGAGCGTGTACGAGCCAAGCGGAATTCCTTCGAACTCGTAAAAACCATCGTCGCCGGTAACAGTCCGGTTGACGACGTTTCCGGCCGCGTCACGCAAAATGACCTCGACACCTGCGATGGGTTCCTCGCCAGGTTCGCGGCTACCGTCGTTGTCTTGGTCGTGATACACAAAGCCGCTGATCGTCGCTGGCTTGTGTTCACAGAAGATAAACTGCTCGCCGGTTTCGCCAGATCTGAGTTGAATGCCGCGAATCGTGCCCCCGTCGATAACATCGCCGCGCTCTTCGCCGTCTACGTTGCCGGCCTGTGCGCCGCCGTCGACCAAGCCGACCGGTGTCAGCTCCACCAAGCTGTAGTTGCCCGGCGGCAAACCGGCTAGGCGATATTCGCCATTGCTGTCGGTTGTCGTTTCGGCAACCAAGTTACCGCTTTCATCGAACAATTGAATCGCGGCACCGACAACGGGTTCGTGTTCCCTCGATTCGCCAAAACAATCGCCGTCACGCGTTGATAGTTGCACGCGACCGGAAATCTCGGCACCGAGGTACTCTCCAAAGTTGTACTCTTCACCGTTATCGCCCCAGTTCAGTAGTACTTGATCAATCCGGTCACCCGGATTTTTGGCCTCGCCAACGCGAACACCGTCGATCAAACCTGGCGTATCCAAACCGTCTATCCAGCCGCTCGGGTGTTCCTCGGTAATTGTGTAATTTCCCGCGACGAGGCCGTCAAACTCGTAATAGCCCAAGTCGTCGGTGGTCGTTTCCGCCACAACCTGGCCGTCCTCATCTCGCAGCATAATTCGCACACTTGCAAGGCCTGTTTC
>CBDUAB010000648.1:0-3657 GCA_965365045.1 uncultured Planctomycetales bacterium | reverse complement strand
GACTTACGAGGTTGTGGCTAGCCATGGCGAATGATGTTAAGATTCCGATTATCAAGAGACGATAGTTTTTTGCCAACATCATTGAGCTTCTGCCGTCTCGGCGATGAACTGTCTTGAGGACATCAACCAACGCCACGAATGGGGCGATTGGGGCTTCCTCAAAAATAGCTCATCCTTCACGCGTCGAGCTCAACCGGTCCGTCCGGGATGCATACACATGGCAGGCACATTCCTTTTTCCGGCTCTTCGTCCGGCTGATTGGGGTATTGAACGGACCCAGATTTGATGGCTGTAGCACATGTGCCACAGTTGCCGGCCCGGCAACCGCTTTCGATCGGCACTTCGTGGGCTTCCGCGAAATCAAGCAACGTGTCGCACGATGGGTCCCAATGAATGGTCCGCCCGGATCGCGAAAACTTTATTGTTGGTCCGTCGGGTGCCGGGGCTGTTTCTTTCGCGCCACGTCTGTGAGGTCGTACCAGTTTCTTGGGTACACCGAACGCTTCACCGTGAATTCTTTGTTTGGGCACAGCTTTACGTTCGAGCCCGGTTGCGAGGGCGTCCATAAAGCCCTGTGGGCCGCACATATAGTAATCATAGTTGCGTGCCGGTAGAACCTGATTCAGTAAGTCAACGGTGACGCGTCCGGCAAAATCATAGTCGCGACCCGGTTTATCGTCCGGCAAAGGTCGCGAATAACCGATGTATACACGAGCGTTTCGATTGCCGCGCCGAAACGGCGCCAGGTGATCGCGAAAGAGGTGGTCTCTGCTGTTGCGAACGCCCAGAAACAGATGTGCCTCTCGCGCTCGGCCTCCTTCGACGATTGGACTTTGTTCGACAATAGTGTTGAACATGCTCAGCAGTGGCGTGATCCCCACGCCACCTGCCAACAAGACGACGGGTCGGGTCTCGTCCATGTCAGTTCCACGATCAAGACGAAACGCCCCGCGCGGTGCCTTGGCTGCGACGACATCGCCAACTTGGATGTGATCATTAAAGTAACTGCTGGCACAGCCCGCCGGAATCCTCTCACTGGGTGCAGGGATCTTTTTGATGCAGCAGCGATAGTAATCTTTGCCTGGCGCATCGGAAAGTGAATAACAGCGCACAACGGGCATGTCTGCGTTAGGAACCGGGCACGAGAATGTCAAATACTGTCCCGGCTGGAAGACGGGCAACGGCTTTCCATCGCAAGGGATGAAGTAAAAGGAATGGCAACCATCACATTCCTTGATCTTGCGATCGACGTAGAGATCGCGCCAACCATTCCAGCCCGGCTTGTTGCTGCGCACGGTGTGATGACGAGTACGTACCAAGTCAACATCGCGAGCACGCTGATCGACACGAGCACGCGCGAGGTTCTGTCGTTGGTGCCAATGCGTAACGGCGTAAGCTGACAGCAGAGCCAACTGTAACAGAACAAACAGACATGCGGCGATGCCACAAAACAAGAGTGGCTTGGAGACACCAGCGGAAAGCTCGCCTACCGAGCCGAGCGTGACGGACAAGATCATGATTTCCGAGTGGTACCGAATGCTAGCAATGAAATCAGAACGGTGCGGAATTCTGCCGAAAACGTTGAGAATTGTCCAGGTGAAAAGGCTCACGTAGGCGGCAACCGATAGATAAAGTGAGACCGTGATCGGCAGTACATCATCCAGCTACGATCGAAACTATGACCAGGTTGACAATGGTCGCTTTACGCATCAATCGAAGCCGGGTGAGGCCCCAGTCACTTTTAAACATTTAATCAGTTTTTTTGCTGACTAGTTTTTTTTCGGCGGCAATACGTTGATAGCTAACGACTTACGTCGAGATGCAAGAATTGAACCCTATTCGAAACCGTAATTGCTTGGTTTCATATAAGTGGGCCACCATTCAGGAATCTCTTCTCGAAATGGAGGGCGGTCATGTCTTTTCCAAAACTATCTTTTCCGACGTCGCTGGTTATCTGGAATTCCGCCGCGAAAGAAACGAAACTCGGTCGCTGGCTCGAAGAGGATTTGGAGCAAGTCGAACGACGATTCGCGGAGTTCATCACAGTTCGCTCGGCACGAATTGCGGCGCAAGCCGATGTGAAGGAGATCCGCGATTCGCGATGATCGCGTTCGTTGCTTGGCTGTGTGCGATTTGTAAGCAGTCGATTGTGAGATGTCACCGTGCCTTTGGCCGTTCAGAAACGCGACTTTGCTGCGTTAATATCCGGTGCGCGCGATGTTCACCTTGTGTCTGACGATGAACGTTCAGAGCGGACATACTGTGCCGTTTACCCTGGATCGTTTCATCCGCTGCATTCAGGTCATCGGAACATTGCCCGCATAGCAAGCGAGATTCTGCAATCAAAGCTTCACTATGAACTGTCCATCTCAAATGTCGACAAGCCGGACTTGACCCTTAGTGAAGCGTGCGATCGGCTACGGCAGTTTGACGGGAACGATGCCGTCTGTCTCACGCGTGCCGCGACATTTCTAGAAAAATCGAAACTGTTTCCCAATACGACGTTTGTTGTTGGCGCGGATACGATTTGGCGCATTGCCCAAACTCAATATTACGATGGCCATAGCGCGATGTTGGACGCGATTGACCAATTCGCGGCGCGCGGATGTCGCTTTCTCGTTTTCGGCCGCTTGTTGGGTGATGTGTTTTGCGAGCTTGGTGGGATTCCGGCACCTGAATCACTGCTGTGTCTTTGTCAAGGCGTTACCGAAAACCAGTTCCGTCACGATGTTTCGTCGACTGAATTACGTCGTTCGCGATTGTGAACTTCCCGGCAAAGCTCTATACTTCGTAGTTTTGCCACACCACGTAGCTTACATCGAGTGATCGCGATGGCCGTCCATGCGCCACAAACAACGTTGTCTCAGGCCGAGCGCCCGTTCTTCGTCGGCGTTGATGTGGGCGGTACGAATATCAAGTTCGGCCTGGTCGACAACCAAGGGCAGACCATTGCGCACGCAAGGATTCCTACCGAGGCGGAGTTGGGGCCGGCCGATGCCGTTCAGCGCATGGCGGACGGGATTACGAATCTGCTTTGCGGTGCTGGCCTTGAGAAAGACAACTTAGCGGCCGTCGGTTTGGCAACGCCGGGGACGATGGACATCGCAGCCGGTATGGTCTTGGAGCCGCCGAACTTACCGACATGGCGTCACTTTCCTATTCGAGACGAGCTACGGGACGCGGTTGGCAAGCCCGTATCGTTTGCCAACGACGCCAACGCGGCAGCCTTTGGTGAATACTGGGTTGGCACTGGCAAACAGTTACCGAGTTTGATCATGTTGACTCTGGGCACGGGGGTCGGTGGAGGAATCATCGTCGGTGACTATTCGATCGATGGTGAACACAGCCACGGATCGGAATGCGGCCATATCATTATTGATCACGGTCCTAATGCGCGGATTTGTAGCTGTGGACGTTCCGGACATCTCGAGGCGTATGCTAGCGCGAACGCACTCATTCTCCGCGCCGAAGAGGTCCTGCGCGACGATCAACCCAGCACGGTGCGACAACGATTGTCAGCGGGTGACCAGTTAACACCGCTACTGTTGGCTGAAGAGGCTGAAAAAGGTGACACGCTTTCACTTGATTTGATTTTCGAATTGGCACGCTTTCTCGCCGTTGGCGTGACAAGCTTGGTCCATACGATTGATCCCGGTG
>CBDUAB010000647.1:0-3666 GCA_965365045.1 uncultured Planctomycetales bacterium | reverse complement strand
TCGCTGACTTGCATTCGCTGCGGAGCGTGCATGAACACGTGCCCCGTCTATCGTCGTAGCGGAGGTCACAGCTACGGTACGACCGTGCCCGGTCCGATCGGATCGATACTTGCGCCGGCCCGAGACGCCCAACAATTCGCATCGCTGCCGCACGCCTGTAGCTTGTGTGGCTCCTGCACCGACGTTTGTCCCGTCAAGATTGATTTGCATCATCAATTATTCACCATGCGCCGTGAGATCCATGTCCAAGGTCATTTGCCCAAATCCAAAGCGCTGGCGATGAAGGCTGCCAGTTATGTTTTGCGTTGGCCGCTCGTTTACCGAATTGCCGGAAGACTGGCTCGCATCTTTCTGCGTTGGGCACCGAGAAAACTGCTGTACAACGAGCGCAATGTTTGGGGCAAACAGCGCGACTTGCCCGAGCCGCCAAAGCATAGCTTCCGGCATTTGTACTCCCGCCACCGCCGGAAAACCGATCGCCGGTAGAGCTGACCTGTTTTGTGGGAAAACCATGAGTAACCGAGAACGGATCCTGCAGCACGTTCGCGAGAATCAGCCGCCAGCGGTGGAGCTGCCGAGTCTTGATTTTTCGGCGGTCCAATATGATGATCCGCGCGCTCAATTCATTGAGATGTTAACGGCCGTTGGCGGGCAGGCTGAAGAGGTCGCCAGTTTGGCGGCGGCCCACGATCATCTGATGCAAATGTCTGTTTATGTTGAAGCCACGCGAATGTGCGTGCTCGTCGACGGAGTAGGTGAGGGAAATGTCGTTCTCGCCGATTTCGACAATCCACACGATCTCGCCGACGTCGACTTAACCGTCTTACAAGCCGAGTTTGGTGTGGCGGAAAACGGAGCCGTATGGCTCGATGATTCATCGCTCACACATCGTGCGCTGCCATTTCTAACTCGGCATTTGGTTATTGTGCTCGCTGCCAATCAAATCGTGCACAACATGCACCAAGCTTACGAACGCATCGAATTCACCGAACCTCGTTTTGGCGTGTTCGTTTCTGGACCATCGAAGACGGCGGACATCGAACAGTCGCTCGTCATCGGAGCGCATGGTGCGCGGTCGTTGACGGTGTACCTGGTCGACGCATAGCCGTTGTGCGCTCCACGCCTCAACCCTAACCTCAAGTCCGTTTTTCTCACACATATGTAGGCCGGACGGAGCAAACGCAGACTCTGCCGGAACTTCGGTCGCTGCATCGCGGCTAATCTCGCGAACCGGGTATCAACAGGGAAAACTGCGTTTGCGCTGTTCCGGCATGGCTTTGCGACCTAGTTCCGGCCTACTGTGAGAAATGCAGGCTAGCGAATTGAAAGGCGTACATGTGCGAGAAAGCACATCTAGTGTTTTCGGTATTTGTCATTCAATCCCTGGTTCGCCAAAATCATGGGGATGATCTTCTCAAGTCGTTTAGATTTGGTTTCTTCGCGTTTGGCATCGGCTATGTAGTCGGCATACTCACGCTGCTTGCCTTTGGTCATGTTCTCAAAGTTGGCCTTGGCTTTCTTTCTCGCCTGCAAGGCTTTTTTGAGTTCAGGTGGAATTGTCACCGGCTTGCTTCTATCCGCTTTGATCTCTTTTCCGCTCTCGGCAAGCGCCGTTGCTTCTTTTAGGTAAGCCTTAATCCGTCGCGTATCAATCTGGTTCTTGGATGTAAACCGCCATTGCCTGAGTGCTTTTGTTTTTCCTGCTTGAGCGTTGACGAGGACCTTAGCTTTGTCTTCGAGCAGCGCTCCCTGAAAGAACCAGAGCCCAAAGTATGATTTGAATGCTCCCATCCCCACGACGTTCTTTCCACCGCTCGTATAGCACGGCCCTCCCCACTTCACTTCTTCCACGAGTTCTGTCGAATTCAATATCTTTCGCAATTGAACCAACTCGTCCTGCCACATATCGGCATTCGCGATGTACTCGTCAACCGTTTTGTGTCGCTTCATTTGTCGTTTTTTTTCCGGGAAACGGTTGAGTTTCATCTCGCCAATTGCCGTGCAGCGACGACTGCGAAGTACGTCAGTATTCCGTCCGCTCCGGCCCGCTTGAACGCCAATAAACTTTCCCACATTACTTTGTCGTGGTCGAGCCAGCCGTTGACGGCGGCAGCCGAAAGCATTGCGTACTCGCCGCTTACTTGATAGACATACGTCGGCATGCCAAATGTCCGCTTGACGCGTTGGACGATGTCCAGATAGGGCATCCCTGGCTTGACCATCACCATGTCAGCACCTTCACTGATGTCGAGTGCGACTTCGCGGAGCGCTTCGTCGCCATTGGCGGGATCCATTTGATAAGTACGCTTATCGCCGCTTCCGAGATTGCCGGACGATCCCACCGCATCTCGAAATGGGCCATAGAAGGCCGACGCATACTTGGCGGCATACGACATGATTTGGACATGGCTGAAATTGACTTCGTCCAGGGCGCAGCGAATCGCCCCAATGCGTCCATCCATCATGTCTGAGGGCGCGATCACGTCACAACCCGCTTCGGCCTGGACGATTGCCTGTTGGCAAAGTACTTTCACCGTCTCGTCGTTAACGACGTAATCGTCCCGGACCAACCCGTCTTGTCCGTGGCTCGAATAAGGATCGAGTGCCACGTCGCAGATGACTCCGACGGCATCGCCAAACGCTTCCTTGATGGCTCTGACGGTCGAACAGATGAGATTGTCCGGATTGAGCGATTCCTCGGCGTCCGGCGTTTTTTTTGCAGGTTCCGTGGCAGGAAAGATCGCGATGGCGGGAATTCCCAGCTCGATTGCTTCGCCAACGGCCGGCACCAACAGGTCGATCGACAAACGATCAACGCCCGGCATTGATGCAATCGGCGTCCGCTGTTTTTGCCCCTCGTGCACGAACACAGGCCAAATCAGATCGTCGACGGTCACTCGTTGTTCGCGTACCAATCGACGTGACCATGCGTGCCGACGATTTCGGCGCAATCGGGTTGCCGGATATTCGCCCCATGGTCCTTGGTCGGCGTGGCTTCCCATACGAGATTGTCTCCTTGATTGGACAGGCAGCATAAAGCGACGCTCGCCAACGTTTTCCGAAGCTGGCTTTACGGATATAAAGGGCAGTCATCGCAGCTTGAACGATGCTGACCGACAAGAGTTTCCTCTATCCAAAAGTAACAGAAATGCGTCCTAAGATCTCGCTGCCAAATTTCGAGTTTTCTTCATGTGCTGTCACGGTGGGCGGTAATCCCAAGCTCGAAGATTGGGGAGGACCCCTGTTGTTTTCCATCTGGTGCCAGCGCGCCAGCCCTTGGTGGATAGGCGATCTACTCATTGCGGGCGACGCGCGCTTTGGCGAGGATTTTTCCCAAGTCTGCGAAGGGGCCGTTTCCGCGGACATGCTGCAGCGTTATGAGTCGGTGGCGCGACGAGTCCCTCCCGAAAACCGCCGCCCGAATCTCTCTTGGTCGGCACATGCCGTCGCGGCACGCTTGCCTCACGATAAACAGCGCGTGATGTTGGAAAAAGCGGAGCGGTACGGCTGGTCCAGTGAGTTCCTGCGGATCAAGGTCCGGGAGTCAATCGAAGAAGCGAAACGCGAGCAGTAAAGCCCGTCTGTGTCTCCTGTTTGATAACGCCGACCTCAGGCTGCTGCTTCGACCGTGTACGAATGATCAACAACGCAGGTCGCCGCCAAAGC